>JAQGNM010000024.1 GCA_028291845.1 Massilia sp.
GTCAGCGAGATGTCTTTTGAGAGCAGGTGGGCCTGCTCGCCCAGGCCCGGGCAGGTGGGCGTGGAGACGATATGGCCCTGGGCGCGCAGCTGTTGCGCCACCGCCTCCCAGCACCAGCCGCCGTACCAGGCGCCGTGCACCAGCACATAGGTTTTCGGGCGCTCGCTGCGCAGCGGCGCGGCCTTCACTGCGGGAGCGGCGGCGCCCAGCAGCAGGCCGAGTGCGGTGGCGTGGAAGGAGCGGCGTGGTTTGCTGACTGCGTTCATGGTTGAGCCCTGTGGTTAAACATTGCCGTGTGGAAATGATGGTGCAAGTTTGACCAACTTCGAGCGGTTCTTTATTGAGTAATCACAAGGTTCAGCACGACGTGCGCGCCAAAAAAAAGCCACCCGAAGGTGGCTTTGCAATGTCACTACGATGCTTTAACTTAAAACGCCTGGTTGAAACGGGCGTAGACAAAGCGGCCCGAGCGGCCGAACGGGGCGTAGTTGGAGAACATTGCCGCGCCGGTGGTATTGAGCAGCACCGGGTTGGCGGTCGGGTAGACGTCGAACAGGTTGTCGGCGCCGATGGCGATGGTCGATTTCGGCGTCAGCGCGTAACGGCCTTCGAGGTCGACCAGGGTCTTGGCGGCCAGGGTCAGATCGAGCGCCGGCGTGGTGCCCGGGCTGATCACTTCGCCGTAGCGGGTGGCGCGCAGGGTCGATCCGAAGGCGCCCATCTTCCAGTTGAGGTTGGCGCTGAGCTTGTTCTTCGGCGTGCCTTTTTCGAAGGTGATGGTGTTGACGCGGCCAAACAGCACCGGCGACGGGTTAAAACCGGTCAAGGTGTCCGAGGTCGGCAATTTGGTCACTTCGGTGCGGTTGAAGTTGGCGGCCAGGGTCAGGTCGAAGCGGCCCGCGTTGGCCGGGGTGAACGGCGCATTGAAGACCACGTCGACGCCGTCGGTGGTGGTGTTGACGCCGTTGATGAAGAAGCGGCCGCCGCCCGAGGTCGGGAAGCCCTGGCGTGCCAGGTAGGCGCCGATGCCGGGCACGCTCGACTCGATCAGGTTTTCCGACAGCACGATGCGGTCGCGGATCTTGATGCGGTAAGCGTCGACGGTCAGGCTCATCTTGTCGAAGCGCATCACGGCGCCCAGCGAGAGGTTCAGCGATTTCTCGGCGTCGAGCGGCTTGGCGCCCAGCGCGACGGCGATCGGGTCACCCGGACGGAAGGTGGTGAGATCGAACGGCAAGCCGTTGATGAAAATGGTCGAGGTGGCCGAAAAATTCTGCTGCTGTGGCGACGGCGCACGGAAACCGTTTTGCACGGAACCGCGCAGGCTGAAGGACGGCGCGAAGTCGTAGCGGGCCGCCAGTTTGCCGGCCAGGCTGTTGCCGAAGTCCGAATACTTTTCGCCGCGCACGGCGAACGAGGTCAGCAGCGCCGGGGTGATGTTGGCTTCGAAGTCGGCAAAAATACTGCTGGCGTGACGGCTGGTGTCGCTGGCGTCGGCCGGGCGGAAGCCGGGAAAGCCCTGGGCGCCCGGCGGAGACGGCTGGCCGTTGGGCAGCTTGACGCCGCCGTCGCGGTAGGAATCGGGCTCGCCCGCTTCCAGCTGATAGCCTTCGCGGCGCACTTCGGCGCCGATCGCCACGTTCAGTGGCGACGACAGGCCGGCCACCGGGAAGCCGCGCACGGCCGACACGTTCAGCACCAGCTGGTCGTAAGCGAAGCCGCCCGCATAGAAATCTTTCTTGCTGCTAGGGCCGATCGAGCGGTTGAGCGTATTGGTCAGATCGAACTGCATGTCGTTCTTGCCGTAGCCGAGAGAAGCATCGAAATCCCAGTCGCCCATCGGCATGGTGAAGCCGCCCGTGAACGAGTAATCGCGCACGCGCGGCTCGATGTAGGGAATGAAGCCATCCGGGTAGATCGAGGAAATGTTCTGGTCCTGCACCTGGCGGCGGAAGTTGGCCGCCGACTTGGCGTCGCGATTCTGGAAGCTGGCCCAGCCGTACAATTTCAGGCCGCCGCCGAGCGGGTTGGCGGCGTTGGCAAACAAGGTGGTTTGCTGCATTTCCGGCTCGCCATACCAGGTATTAAAGCGGTTGGCAGTGGCTTCGCGCGGATCGAGCGCGCCATTGATCCGTGAATATTGGTTGCGCACATCGTAGCCGCTGCGCTCGGTGTGGGCCTGGTCCTTGTATTCGGCGGCGATGGTGACGAAACCGCTTTCGCCCCACGGCAAACCTTTCCAGCCGGAAATCGTGGTGGTCTGGCCATCGGTGCGCTTGCGCGAGTTTGGCGAACCGGGATAGTTGGCGCCGGCCGGGGCGGCGTCGCCGATGACGTCGTAATCGGTGATGCGGGCGCCGTAGGTCACGGTCGCTTCGCCGCCGCTGCGGTCCGAGCGCAGGCGGATGTTGACGACGCCGGCGATGGCGTCGGAGCCGTATTGCGCCGAAGCGCCGTCGCGCAGCACTTCGATGCTGCGGATCGCCGCGGTCGGAATGGTATTCATGTCGACCGACGAGGAGCCGCGGCCGATGGTGCCGTTGACGTTGACCAGCGCCGAGCTGTGGCGGCGCTTGGAGTTCACCAGCACCAGGGTCTGGTCCGGCGCCAGGCCGCGCAGGGTGGCGGGACGCACCGTATCGGTGCCGTCGGTCAAGCCTGGACGGGGAAAGTTCAGCGATGGCAGCGCTACCGACAAGGCCTGGCTCACTTCGGTGCTGCCGGCGTTTTTCAGCGACTCGGCCGAAATGATGTCGATCGGCGCGGCGGTGTCGAGGGCGGTGCGGTTGGCCACCCGGGTGCCGGTGACGACGACGGTGGCGCCGGTGTCGGTGGCGGCGGGCGCGGCCGGCGTCACTTGCGCAAAGGCGGCGCCATTGACGAACAAGGCGGCGATGGCGATGGCCATCACCTGTTTCTGTGGAGCGAACTTGCTGTGCATCGTTGTTTTCCCTCTTTATAGTTGGTCGATCGATTCGCTATGAACATGACAAATCTCATAGCAAATTTGCTCGATCCATACTGTTACACGCATTTACAGATGTCAATTCGTGTAAGCCGCAAAGAGTCGGAATAACAACAGTTTTGTTCGTTTGGCCAGCCCGGCAACGTTTTACGCAATCCGCGCGGGCGCCCTGGTTATCACGCCGCCGCGGTTTTGCCTTTAAATATTTTTTTGCCCAGCGTCACCACCAGCAGCACGATGGCGCCGGCGATCAGTCCGGCGACGGCGTCGATCACCGTCGGCGTGATCGCGTGCAGCACGGGGCCGATGCCGCCGATCCTGCCGGCGGCGGTGGCAGCGTTGTCGACCATGTGGTGCAGCGCCGGCACGCCGTGCATCAAGATGCTGCCGCCGACCATGAACATGGCGGCGGTGCCGACCACCGATAAAGTTTTCATCAGCAGCGGGGCGCCGGCCAGCAGCAGTTTGCCGATGCCTTGCGCCGCGCTGGAGGCGCGCTTGCTGAGGTACAAGCCGGCGTCATCGATCTTGACGATGCCGGCGACCAGGCCGTAGACGCCGACCGTCATCACCAGGGCGATGGCGATCAACACCGCGACCTGCTGGGAGAACGGCGCGTTTTCGACGGTGCCGAGCGCAATGACGATGATCTCGGCCGACAAAATAAAATCGGTACGCACCGCGCCCTTGATTTTATCTTTCTCCAACACGACCAGGTCGACCGCCGGATCGGCTAGGGCACGGGTCAATTCGCCGTGGTGGGCGTCGTCTTCATCCTTGCTGTGCAGGAATTTATGCGCGAGTTTCTCGAAACCCTCGTAGCACAGGTAGGCGCCGCCGATCATCAACAGGGGGGTGATGGCGACCGGCACGAAGGCGCTGATGGCCAATGCCGCCGGCACCAGGATCGCCTTGTTTTTGAGCGAACCGACCGCCACCGCCCACACCACCGGCAATTCGCGGTCGGCGTTGACGCCGGCGACCTGCTGGGCATTCAAGGCCAGGTCGTCGCCCAGCACGCCGGCGGTTTTTTTGGCCGCCACCTTGCTCATTACGGCGACATCGTCGAGGATCGTGGCGATATCGTCGATCAGTGCCAATAAACTGCTTGCCATGCCCTGCTCCGTTTCAAGTTTGTAAGTACGCTCGCCGACATCTTAACCGACCGTGCGGCGCGCACGGATCAGCCGCCGATTTTGCGTTTCAGTCAGCGAATTACGCACTTCGTCGCTTTTACCCGGCAGTTTTATGGCCGCGCCGTATAGTGGATTCACTGACCGGCTGCACCGCGCCGCCATCTTAGGGGAATCACGATGAACACCAATCTCGACCTGCCAACCTTGGCGCCACGCAGCGCCCGTCCTGTCAAGCGCAAGACCCGCATCACCATTTATCTCGATGACGAAGTGCTGTCGCAGTTTCGTTCGCTGTCGGAAAAGAGCGGCCAGGGTTACCAGACCCTGATCAATGCTGCACTGCGCGCGCGGCTGCACAGCGATCCGATGCCGGCCTGAGTGCATCAGCGCGGCCGGGCCGCCACCGCGTCCTTGGGCGCCGATGTGCGGGCGCGTCAAAAAGGCGCCGCGCCAGCCGTTCAGGCGCGCCTTCAGCACCGCTGTTGGATCGCCCATAAAACGCTTTTCGCCAGTCCCGGCATGGCTTACTTGCGCGCGCGGCTGCGAGAAACTTCGCTTCGCGGAAATTTTTTGTGCTAATCTTCCCGCTCTTTTAAATCCCGGAGGATAGTTATGAAAAAAGGCGAACTGATTGCTGAATTTGCGAAGCGTACCGAGATGTCGGGCACCGCTGCCAATGCCGCAATCAACACGGTCATCCAGATCATCACCGAGCGCCTGAAAAAAGGTGACACGGTCGGTATCACCGGCTTCGGCACTTTCTCCGTCGCCAAGCGCGCCGCACGCAAGGGCCGCAACCCATCGACCGGCGAAGCGATCAAGATCGCCGCCTCTAAGTCGCCAAAATTCTCGGCCGGCGCCACCCTCAAGGCTGCCGTCAACCCGAAGAAAAAGTAAAAGTCCGCGAATTTCGCTGCGTTTGTCCATACAGACACGGGCGCGCCGCGGCTTTGCCGCCGGCGCGCCCGTCGTTTTTGATCGCTCCACCGGCGCCGCCCTTCCCCGCCTTATCTTTCGATAGCTCCCATGTCGTTCGCCACCTGGATCGCTTTTGTCGTCGCCGCCACCGTCATCGCCGTCTCGCCCGGCTCCGGCGCCATCATGGCCATGTCGCACGGCCTGGCGTACGGCCTGCGCCGCGCCAGCGCCACCGTGCTGGGCCTGCAACTGGGGCTGCTGCTGATGTTCGTCATCGCCGGCGCCGGCGTCGGCTCGCTGGTGATGGCCTCCGAAATGGCGTTCGGTCTGGCCAAGACCATCGGCGCGCTGTACCTGATCTATTGCGGCGTGAGCCAGTGGCGCGCGCCCGCCACGGGCATGGCGGGCGCGGCCGACAACGCGGCGCTGCCCTCGTTCCGGCGTCGCGTGGCGACCGGTTTTCTGACCAACGCCACCAATCCCAAGGGCATCATCTTCATGGTCGCCGTGCTGCCGCAATTTATCGCCAAGCAGGCGCCTTTGCTGCCGCAACTGGCCATCCTCGGCGTCACCATGGTGCTCATCGACAGTTTGATCATGCACGGCTACGCCGGCCTGGCGGCGTCGATGCAGCGCTACTTCCGCGATCCGCGCGCCATCCGCAAGCAAAACCATTTTTTTGGCGGCGTGCTGGTGCTGGTGGGGGCGGCGCTATTTTTTGTCAAGCGGGTGGCCGGCTGAGGCGTGGCCGGCCGAGGCGCGGCCGGCTGCGCGATTTGTACGCGTGTGCGAGGGATTTGCAACTGTTTGTAAAGCCTGTCAGCGTGTTGTCGGACTGTGCGTTATAGATACAGCATCTCATTTCGCCATCTTTTTCGAAAGGCCGTCATGTCCCTCCGCCTGCTTCGCGCCGCAACCTTACTGGCCGCCGCCGTCAGCGCCACTTTTGCTACCGCGGCGATTGCCGCCGATGCTGCCGCCGATCCGCCGTCGGTGGTCGGCCGGCTCGCCGTCGCCGAGGGCCAGGTGCGCATCACCGGAGATTATGGTGACGAAACGGTCGGCGCCCAGGTCAACTGGCCCGTCACGTCGCACAATGTGGTCACCACGGCGCGCGGCGCGCGCACCGAAATTCGCGTCGGCTCGACCTCCGTACGTCTCGATGGCGACACCTCGCTGGAAGTGACGGAGCTCGACGACGACAGCGTGCGCCTGCGGCTGAACTACGGCAGCGTCAATGTGCGCGTGCGCAGCAGCGAGGTAATCCGCGGTTTTGAACTCGAAACGCCGAACGGCGTGGTGCGCCTGCAGGAACCGGGCGCGATCCGCGTCGACAGCGAGCGCGTTCCCGGCATCACCGCCGTCACCGCGCTGCTCGGCACGGCGCTGGTCAATGACCGCGGCGGCCAGCTGATCGTGCGCGCCGGCAAGCGCCTCGAGGTCGGCGACGACATCCGCACCAGCGCCGCCCAGCGCGATGATTTCGACGACTGGTCGTACCAGCGCGATCAATATGAAGAACGCTCGCAGTCGGCGCGCTACGTCACCACCGACATGACCGGTTACGAAGACCTCGACCGCTACGGTGTGTGGCGCGACGACGCCGAATATGGCGCCCTGTGGCTGCCGACCACGGTCGGCGCCGACTGGGCGCCCTACCGCGACGGCAGCTGGACCTGGATTTCGCCATGGGGCTGGACCTGGGTCGACAACGCGCCGTGGGGCTATGCGCCCTTTCACTACGGCCGCTGGGTGCAGGTCAACCAGCGCTGGGCGTGGGCGCCGGGCCGCCGCGCCGAGCGCCCGGTGTGGGCGCCGGCCCTGGTCGGCTGGGTCGGCGGTTCGAACTGGAACCTGAATTTCAATTCGGGCGGACGGCGTACCTTGCCGGCCACCGGCTGGTACCCGCTGTCGCCGCGCGACGCCTTCGTGCCAAATTACCGGCTGTCGAACGACCATCTGCAGCGTATCAACCGCGATCACGACGGCCGCCGCCGCAACGACCGCGACGGCCATGATGGCCGTGATGGCCGTGATGGCCGCGGCGATCATCAGCGCCAGGGATTGACGGTGGTGCCGCAGGCGCAGTTCGGCCAGCGCGGCACGGTCGCCGTGCGCAATGCGCCGCGTACCAGCGGGCCGTTGGCGAACCTGCCGAGCGGCGCGGTGGCCGGCGCCGCCCCTGCCGCGCCTGCCGCGCCGGCTGGCGTGGTCGTGCAGCGCGAGCGCATGGACCGCGACGCCTGGGAGAGAAACCGTCCGCGCCGGCCGGAATTGAACAATCTGCCGCGTACGCAGACGCCGGCCGGGCAGAGCGCGCCGGCGTCAGCGGCGCCTTCGCCGCTGGCGCAGGGAACGCCGTGGCGGCGCGACGAAGAGCGGGTGCGCGCGCAAGCGGCGCCGGCGGCGCAGGCGCCCGCTCCAGCAACGTTGCAGC
>JAQGNM010000029.1 GCA_028291845.1 Massilia sp.
CTGCTCGTCGTCGACGATAAGGATGTGCCGCAAGGGCGGGATCAACGGCGGCACGGCAGCACCATGGTGGTTCGCACGCCCGCTGGCGCCAGCTGTTCGAGCGTCACGGCGGCGCGCTCGCCATGCAGCATCGCCAGGCGCGCGCGCAGGTTGGCCAGGCCGATGCCGCTGCCGTCGCTCTCATCACCGCCTGCCGCGGGGGCGGCGGCCAGCACCCCGCCATCGTCCTCCAGCACCACCCGCAGCATGCCGGCGCCGCGCTCGAGCGCGGCGGCGACGGCCACCCTGGTGACGGCGCGGCGCTGTTCGATGGTGTGCTTGAAGATGTTTTCCAACAGCGGCTGCAGGCTCACCACCGGCACCAGGCAATCGAGTGCGGCATCGTCGATGCGCCAGTCGATCGCTGCGCGCTCGCCGAAGCGCGCCAGCATCACCTGCGCGTAGCCGCGCACCAGCGCCAGCTCGCTCGATAACGGCGCCTCGTGCCGGTTGCCGGTGTCGAGCGTGGCGCGCAGCACGCCGGCCAGCTCGATCAGGGTGGCATCGGCCCGATCGACGTCGCTGTGCATCAGGGCCGAGATGGTGTTCAAGGCATTGAACAGAAAGTGCGGCTGCATCTGTTGGGCCAGGCGCTGCAACTGCGCCTGTTGCAGCAGGGCGTTGGCCTGCTCGGCGCGCAGCTTTTCCTGCAGCAGCTCGCGGTAGGACAGCATGCCGAAGCGCACCGCCGTGAGCAGGCCGATGAACACGGTGATTTTCAGCGACTCGTAAAAAAACAGCTCGCCGACCGGGCGGTGGGTGTAGGTCTCGCCGACGATGGCATAGACGCCGTGGCGGATGCCGAAAGCGAGCGGCGTGAACAGCAGCCAGAAATACGGCAGCCACAGGGCCTGCATGCCGAACCAGCGCCACGGCGTGGCCAGCAGGTGGCGCCAGCGGCGGGTCCAGCGCAACTGCAGCAGCATCAGGCAGGTGCCGACCGCCAGCGACGACGATTCCCACAGCAGCGGCTTCCACAATTGCGTGCCGTGCTCGTTGCGCACGTAATCCTGCACACCCACCGCCGCCAGCAGGGCGCCGAACAGCAGCCAGGCCAGCGCGAAGGCGATCAGCGCGCGCCGGCTCCACGGTGGCGGCGGCGGATCAGTCGTCGTCATCCTCGGCCGCCGCCGCGTCCCTGGCTTTTTTGGCGCGCTCGGCGTCGAGCGCCGCGCGCATGGCGCCGACTTCTCCCATGAACTCGTCGACCGTGTGGTCGCGGGCGATACGGGTGCCGGGCGGCAGGATCACCGACATGTACAACTCGTCGCCCAGCCGTCCCATGCGCTGCTCGTTGCTGATCAATGTCAGGCCCGAGCCGAGCACGCCAAGCAGCACACAGATCACGGCGAAGCGATGGCGGCTGTTCGGCTTGACCGTGACCAGGTGATAGAACAGCATCACGGCGCCGATCGCCACCACCACGTGGGCGCCGTAGCGGGTGATGAACTCGAACGAGAAGCTGTAGGCCAGCAGCGACGAGACCAGTTTGAAGACGGCGACGGCGGCGGCCCCGCAGCCGAACACGAACAGGTGGCGGCCCAGGCGGGCATGGCGGCCGAACAGGCGGTTGGCGAAGGCCCAGGCGCCGCACCAGATCAGCGCCGCGCCGATGCCGTAGGCGAGCGCCTGCAGGTAGCGGATCAGCTGGAAAGGCTGGGTGTCGTTGAGCCAGACGGAACACAGCGCGGTCACGCCGATCAGCAGCATGCCGACCAGGCCCGGCACGCCGCCCTCCCAGCCGTGGCGGGTGCGGTCGAGCTGCTCGGGCGGCACCGGAAAATCGGCCGGCCGCACGCGCAGGCTGGTGTGGCCCAGCCGCACCACGGTATCGCCGTTCAGGGTCACCGAGGCGCTGCGCTTGCCGCGGTGGACCACGCCGTTGCGGGTGCCGAGGTCGCGCAGCACCAGTTGGCCGTCCTCGCCATGGTCGACGATGGCATGGCGCGCGGCGCAATGGTCGTCATCGACGATGTAGTCGTTGTCGTAGCCGCGCCCGAGGCGGATCGGCAGGGCGTCGACGCGGTGCCGGTGCAGCACGTCGCCGTTTCTGGCCAGGGTCTCGATGAAGTATGGCGCGTTCATCGCTTGCCTCCCCGCCCCAGCGCTTCCAGAAAAGCGCGGGTGCTGCGCATGCCGTTTTCGAACGACACGCCGGAAACATCGATGCGGCTTTGCAGGCTGGCGCGGGCGTCGTCGGTGCTGGCCGTGAGCAAGGTGAAGTTGTACAGGCCGGGGAACTTGCGGTAGGCGCGCACGCAGGTGACGGCGCGCAGCGGCAGGCTGCGGGTGGCGACGAATTGTTCGGTGCAGCGCGGCCCGGTCAGGCGGGTGTCCTTGCTGCGGCCCAGGTTGTCGACCTTGAACAGGGTGGTGGCGAGCGCGGCGAAGCGCAGCTTGTCGAGCGAGTTCGAGTGCACATATTGATGGGTCATCGACACGTGGCCGGTCTGCTGGGTGTCGGAGACGAAAATCGCCGACTCCATCTGGCAGCTGATGGTATCGGCCGTGAAGCTCGCTTCGGCCTTGACGTTCGAACGCCCCCAGCAGCGCACCTGCTCCGATTCGCGCACCGGCACCAGGTACGGCCCCATCGATTTAAGCGACAAGGGACTCTCCAGCAGCTTGTCGACCATCGCCTTCTGGTGCGCCAGCAGCTGCTGGCCGATCAGCGGATTGAAATCCTTCGGCACGCTTTTTTGCGCCGCCACGGTCTTGAGCAGCTGTTGGGCGTAACGTACCGGCACCAGAAAACTCACCAGTTCGCCGTCGCGTCGCTTCGACACGTTCACGCCCGCCACTTCGCCCGATCCCGTCACGCTGGGCCCGCCGCTCATGCCGGCATTGATCGGCCCCGTAAACATCAGCTGATCGTAAAAACTGCGGGTGATGACGCCGTTGTAGGAGCCCTCGGAAATCGCAAAACCGAGGTCGAGGGGATTGCCGAGCGAGTACAGGTACTGGCCCTGGGTGAGTTTGGCCAGCTTGTCCGGGATATTGAAAAAGCCGGTGCCGGCGCGGTTCACCCGCACCACCGCCAGGTCGTGCAGCACGTCGACCGCCAGCAGTTCGACCGGGCCGCGCTGGCCGTCGGTGTCGACGTATTCGGCGGTGTAGACGTCGGGATCGAGCGCCATTTGCGACACCACGTGGTAGTTGGTCAACACCAGGTTGCTGGTGCCGACCAGGAATCCCGAGCCGACCGTCGACTGGCTGCGGCCGTTCTTGAGCAGCATGCGGATCTGCAGCAGGTCGGCCTTGGCCGACGAATACAGGTTTTGCGCGGCCGAGGAGGGCGGCGGCAGGGCGGCGCTGTTGTCCACTTCGGGCGGTGCCTGCGGCGTGGCGGCGGGCGGGCTGCCCGGCGCCTGCAGCTGGCCCGGCACCGGCGGCGGCAAAGCTTGAGACGGTCGAGGCGCTGGCGGCGCG
>JAQGNM010000038.1 GCA_028291845.1 Massilia sp.
TGATCGATGGCTCCATCAGTTGGTTGCGCTTGGCGTCCGTTGAAAAATGCGAGACCGTCGAACCGGGGGAGTATTCGCTCGGCGTGTACATGCGGATGCGGCCGGCGCTGTCGGTGCCGGCCAGGCGGGTCGGATCGACGCCGAGGCTGGCGGTAACGCCGGAGCTGTCGGCTTTTTTCTTTGCCAGCGCCGCTTTCAACAGCACGCCCGACTGTTGCGAAACGCGCACCGCCGGTATGGTGATGGCCGGGTCAGCGCCACCGAGGTCGCTCACTTCGCCGGGGGCGTTGTCGGCCACCACCATGGCGATGGCGCCGGCCGCCTGCAGGTTTTTCGCCTTGTCGACAAAGGCGCAGGTGCCGCGGTCGACCAGGCCGACGTTGCCGCGCACGGCGAGCTGGTTGGCTTCGCTCAGCGGCGTGCAGGCCAGGCCGCTGCCGTCCGGCTGATCGACCACGGGCATCAGTTCGCCGACTACCGCCTTGTTCGACAAGGGCGGGCCGAAGCCGGCGTCGCCCACCGCCATCGGCCCGGCGGCGGCGCCCGCGTTGGGGCCGGCGACCATCAGCTGCGACACCGGCGACAGCAAGCCAGGAACCGCGCCGGTGACGCTGGCGCCGTTCCACGACAGGCCGGCGCCGCTGACCGCCGAGGCGCTGCGCTCGGCGTCGCTCATCTGCGCCCAGCTCTTGTTGGCGCGGTTGTCGATCAAATAGTGGTCCCATACCGAGGGCAGCTCGTTGGCGCGTTTTCCGGTCTGGTCGTTGGTGAAGGTCTGAAAACCCAGGCCGTGCGCCATCTCGTGCAGCAGCACCGTCACCAGGTCGATGCGGTTGCCGGCCTGGCCGTCGATGCCCAGGTAAAAGCCATCGTTGGGCATGCAGTCGTCGAACAGGCCGAGGCGCGAATTGAAGCGGGCCACGATGTGCGGGGCGTCCGCCGCGGTCTGGTCGCTGCCCGCCAGTTTGCTCGCCAGCGCCGCCGGATACCAGGTGCCGGGCCGCGGCGCGTTGGGGAAATCCGAATAGATGTCGTTGGCGCCGGCCGAGCCGAGGGTGGCGGTGGTGGCGGTGCAGGTGAGCGGCACGAAGGAGGCGGCCACGCGGATCGGCACGCCGCTGCTCAAGGCGGCGCCCCAGATCGACGCGGCATGCTCGAAGGCGATCAGGCGTTGCTGGCCGAGCGTGGTGCCGGCATTGCCGCCGACCGGGGCGGCCGGGGTGGCATCGTTGAAACCGACGCCGGGCTCGTTGCGGTTGATGATGGTGATGGTGGCGGCATGCACGGCGCTGCTGGCGAACAGCACGGCCAGCGCCAGAAGGTTAGCGGTCCGCATGAGCCGCCTCCTTCGCTGGCGCTTGGTCGTCGCCTTCGACGCAACTGGTGGTGAGGCGGCCATCCGCATCGCGGCGGATCGTCGCGTGCACCAGCGCCGCTTCGCCCAGGTGCAGCTCGCGGCGGCCGTCGCTGCGAATTTTGACGGGACCTGCGGCCGGGCGCAGCGACAGCGAGGGGGCGCCGAGGGCGCGCAGTTCGGCGGGGGTGGCGGCGCGCAGCAGGCCGGTTTGCGGGTCGCGCGCGGCGACCATGCCGTCTTGCGCGGCGGCGGCCTGCGCGCACAGGACGGCGGTGGCGAATAAGGTCAAGCGTTTCATGGGCATCCTTTCAGGTAGGGCGGGGATTACCCGACCGACCTTAGACGCCGCAGGAAACGCGATATTGATTTAATTCAATTGAGCAACATCTTGTGTGACTTCAGTCCACGCGCCGGCGGCCGCGCAGCTTGCCGACGATCCCGCTGGGGAAAAAGTAAATCGACAACACGAACAGCACGCCCAGCCACAGCATCCAGCGGTCCGGGTGCAGCGCCTGGGCCAGCAAGGGGATGCCGGCCAGGCTGTCGGCGCCGTCGGCCATCAGCGCCTTCAGGTAGTTTTGCGCCAGGATGAACAGGGTGGCGCCGATCACCGCGCCGTACATGGTGCCCATGCCGCCGATGACGACGATCAGCAGGATGTCCGTCATCACCTCGAAGCCGAGCATGGTCTTCGGACCGACATAGCGCAGCCACAGGGCCATCAAGGCGCCGGCCAGCGCCGCCACCAGCGCCGCCAGCACATTGGCCCAGATGCGGTAGACCATGGTGCGGTAGCCCAGCGCCTCGGCGCGGAACTCGTTTTCGCGGATCGCCTGTAACACCCGGCCGAACGGCGAATTGACCACCCTGAGCAGGAACAGGAACAGCAGCAGGCAAGCGAAAAACACCAGGTAGTAGGTCAGCAGCTTGCCGTCGATGGCGCGGCCGAATATATCGTTCTCGATCAGCTTGAAGCCGGGCGTGAGCAGCTCCGGCACGCTGAAGGTCTTGCCGTCCTCGCCGCCGGTGAAATCGGACAATTGCGACGCCAGCACCGCGAACGAGGAGGCCACCGCGAGGGTGATCATGGCGTAGAAGATGGCGCGCACGCGCAGGGCGAACAAGCCGATGATCAGGGCCAGGACCAGGGTCACTATCAGCGCGATGATCAAGCCGACCAGCGCGCCGCTCCAGCTCGGGTCGCCCTGCGACAGGCCCAGCCCCACGCCATAGGCGCCGATGCCGAAGAACATGGTGTGGGCGAACGACACGATCCCGGTATAACCGAGCAGCAGGTCGTAGGAGGCCACCAGCACGATGTAGATGCAGATGGTGGCGGCGGTATTGAGCGGGCGCGCGCCGCTGGTGAGGAAGGGGGCGAAGGCGAGACCGAAAAAAATCGCTGCCAGCGCAAAGCCGAGCAGGCGGCTGTGCGGCAGGTCGCCCGACAGCAGGCTGGCAAACATCGAGGTTTTGATCGGCTGGGCGCGGGGCAGGGTGGCGGTATGCATAAATCCCTCCTAGCGGCGCGTGGCCGAATACAGGCCGGCCGGACGCCACAGCAGCACGGCGATCATCAGGCCGATGTTCGACACCAGCGCCAGTTTGGGCGCCAGAAAACCGGCGTAATTGGCCACCAGCGCCATCAACAGGGCGCCGATGAAACAGCCGCCGACCGAGCCGAGGCCGCCGATGATAATCACGATAAACACCATCACCATCACTTCGCTGCCCATCGAGGCCGACAGGGTTTCCTTGTACAGTCCCCACATCACGCCGCCGAGGCCCGCCAGCGCGGAGCCGGCGGCGAAGACGGCGACGAACAGGCGGCGCACGCGGTAGCCGAGCGCTTCGACCATCTCGCGGTTTTCCACGCCGGCGCGGATCAACAGGCCGATTTTGGTGCGGTTCAGGACCATGAACATCACGGCGAACACCAGCAGGCCGACGACCACCGCCACCAGCCGGTATTTTTCGATCGCCGCGTCGCCAATGACGATGGCGCCGCGCAGGGTGCTCGGTAAAGGCAGGGGGATCTGGTCGGCGCCCCAGATCACATTGATCAACTGCTCGGCGACGATCATGCCGCCCATGGTGATCAGGATCTGCTTCAAATGCTGGCCGTACACCGGCATGATGATGATCCGTTCGAAGGCCCAGCCGAGCAGCGCGGTGACGATCATCGCCACCAGCATGGCCAGGCCCAGCACCCCCAGGTTCAGCAGCAGCGAGTCGGCTTCGAGCGCCCAGCGCATCGGCAGCAGCACCATGGTGGCGGCGTAGGCGCCGACGGCGACAAAGGCGCCGTGGCCGAAATTGAGCACGTCCATCAGGCCGAACACCAGGGTCAGGCCGCTGGCCATAATAAAAATCATCATGCCCATGGCCAGGCCCGCCACGGTCAAGGTGACCCAGGTGGGCAGGCTGCCCACCAGCGGCAGCATCAGCAGCATCAGGGCCGGGACCAGCAGCAGCGGCAGGAGATCGCGGCGCATGGCGGGAAGGGCGGTCGGCGCGCTTGGTGCGCTTGGTGCGATTGTCGTCATGAATAAAATCCGTTTATTGATGCGAGTCGAGCGACAAGCCCAGCAAGCGTTGTTGCAAGGCGTCGTCGGCCACCAGGGCCGCCATCGAACCGGCGTGGACAACGCGGCCGTCATCCATCACCGACACCGTCTCGCCGAGCGATTTGACCACGCTGAAGTTCTGTTCGACCAGCAGGATGGTGGTATCGAGCGCTTTCAGTTCGGCGAACGCGGCGATCAGGCTGTTGATGATGGCCGGCGCCAGGCCCTTGGTCGGCTCATCCACCAGCAACAGCTTCCGCGGTTCGGCCAGCGCGCGGCCGATCGCCACCATCTGCTTCTGGCCTCCCGACAGCTTGCCGGCCGGGTAGTACCAGAATTTTTTCAGGGCCGGGAAAAAATCGCAGATCCAGTCGACGCGGGCCTGGTCGAGCGGGCCGTTGCGCGCCGCCAGCAGCATGTTTTCGCGCACGGTGAGCTCGGAAAACACCGCCATCGATTCCGGCACGTAGGCGATGCCCGCGCGGGCGATGTCGGGCGTGGCCATGCGGGTAATATCGACGCCGTCGAAATGGATGGCGCCGGCGCTGGCCTGCCACATGCCCATGATGGTCCTGAGCGTGGTGGTCTTGCCGGCGCCGTTGCGGCCCAGCAGTACCGACAGGCCGCCGCGCGGCACCGCCAGGTCGACCCCTTGCAGAATGTGGTACTGGCCGATGTGGGTGTGCACGCCGGCGAGAGTGAGAAGGGCGTCAGGCATGGGCGGGTGCTCCGAGGTAGGCTTCCTGCACGATCGGCGAGGCCATCACCGCGGCCGGTTCGCCGTCGGCCACCAGGGCGCCGTTGTGCAGCACGATGATGCGGTCGGCCAGCCGGCGCACCACGTCCATCTTGTGCTCGACCAGCAGGATGGTCTTGTTTTTTTCCGCTTTCACCTGGGCGATCAGGTCGAGCACCACCGGCACTTCGTCCACGCTCATGCCGGCGGTGGGCTCGTCGAACATCATCACCGCCGGCTCCAGGGCCAGCAAAATCGCCACTTCGAGCTTTCGCTTGTCGCCGTGCGAGAGCGAAGCGACGGTGGCGCTGCGTTTGGCCGCCAGCGCCACCCGCTCGAGGTAATGGTCGGCCCGCTCGATCAGTTCGCGGTGCTTGAACCACACCGACAACATCGCCGCGCCGAAGCCCAGGCCGGCGCGGCTCTGCACCGCCAGCCTGACGTTTTCTTCCACCGACAGGTTCGGGAACAGGTTGGTCAGCTGGAAAGCGCGGCCGATCCCCAACTGCGTGCGGCGGGCGGCGCCGGCGCGGGTGATATCGGCGCCGTTGAAATGCACGCTGCCGGCGCTGGCCGCGAGCTGGCCCGACATCAAATTGAAGTAGGTCGTCTTGCCGGCGCCGTTCGGGCCGACGATCACCGACAGGGTGCCGGGATAAAAATCGGCCGTCACGGCATCGACGGCGACGTGACCGCCGAAGCGAATGGTCAGGTCGCGCGTGGACAGCGACGGCGCGGTGGAGGCGACAGCGCTCATGTCAGCGCTTGTTCCTGATCGGCAGCGGCAGTTCGGAGGCAGGAATTTCGCGCACCAGTTCCAGCAAATCGTTCTCGTCTTTCTGTACTTTCTTGATGCGGAAGTGGTACATCACCTGCATCGCCTGGTGGTCTTCCTTGCGGAAGTTCATGGCCCCCTTGGGCGTGTCGAATGCCATGCCTTCCATCGCCGCGATCAGCTTTTCGCTGTCGCCGGCGCCCGCGCCGGCTTTCGTCAAGGCCGTCACCACCGCGCTGGCGGCGGCGAAACCGCCGGCGGTGAACATGTCGGGCGGCGCCTTGTAGCGCTTCTTGTGCTCGGCGACGAACCAGTCGTTCATTTTGTTCTTCGGGAAGTCGTAGTAATAATAGATGGTGCCCTCGGTGCCGCCAAAAGCCTTCCAGGTTTTCATCACCGGCAGGATGTTGCCGCCCGGCGCCAGGGTGATCCCATAGCGTTCCGGCTTCATGTCGGCGATCTTGTTCATCGGATTCGGGCCGGCCCAGACGATCGACAGCACGCGCGGCGGCGGCGCGTTTTTCAGCTTGTCGAAGATGCGCTGGGCCGACGCCGTAAAATCGGTGGCCGCCTGCGGGGCGTATTCCTCATGCACGACCTTGGCGCCGCTCTTGGTCGTCACCAGCGCTTCCCTGGCCGCCTTGATGGCGTCGCGCCCGAAGGCATAATCCTGCGCCAAAAAGGCGATCGAGCCGCTCTTGATGGTGCTGGCCGCCGCCATGGCGTCCTGCATCGAGTTGCGCGCGGTGCGGAACACGTAGCGGTTCCATTTGTCGCCGGTGATGGCGTCGGCCACCGCCGGTTCGACGATCAACACCTTTTTATACTCCGCCGCCACCGGCAGCATCGCCAGCGCCGAGCCGGACGACGAGGTACCGACCGCGATGTCGACCTTGTCGTCGCCATACGCCTCGGCCAGCAGGGTGCGGCCCAGGTCGGGCTTGCTCTGGTCGTCCTTGACGATCACCTTGAGCTTGCGGCCGGCCACTTCCATCTTGCCGCCGGTGAGATATTCGAGGCCCATCATGAAGCCCGTTTCGGTCTCTTTCGCATACGGCTCGAGGGCGCCCGTCTTGCCGGTAATGAGAGCGATTTTCAGGTCGGCGGCGCTGGCCAGGGCGGGCGCCAGGCCCGCTGCGATCAGCAGTGCCAGCAGGGTGGGGCGGGTATTCATGTTGGTCTCCTCGATATTGTCCATGGCAGCGCGTCACCGCGACACCTGCACTTCGTTATTCATGTCACTGTAACCGCTGCGTGCAAAATGCGACACTTGAACAAGTATCGATCGTGCAGTGCAGCGCGTCCTGAAATTCAATCGACCCTGGCCAGAAATTCG
>JAQGNM010000056.1 GCA_028291845.1 Massilia sp.
CGATGATAAGAGTGTTACCTATGTCTCCCTACAAGTGTTACCCATGTCCGTCGGCGAAACAATCATGGCGGCGCCAGTCGCAGCAGATAGTTCCGTTCTTCGCTTACCCGCCAGAAGTGCGTGAGATCATCTACGCGACCATCGAGAGCCTGGATATGCGCTTGCGGACGATCGTGAAGAACCGCGGTCACTTCCCGACCGACGAAGCGCCAGGCAGTGTCTTACCGGGCTATGCGTAATATCGAAAATATTGGAAGATGCGACTACGAACCTGGAAGCCGCTTCGCCACCAGTTCGCAATCATGTTTGGAGAGCGATTCACCAACGCGATCCACCAGGCCTTCAAAAATAGCCACGCACACAAAATTCCTGGCAGGCTCTGGCGACCATATTTTCGGCATCCCGGCGGCGGCCAGACGCGAGCGCTCGGTCCGATGGCACCTGCCAATAACCCGCCACGTTCTTGCTGCTGGCCGCTGGCTGCTGGATGCGACCTGCTACCCACTAGCTGCTAGCTGCTGGCTGCTACCTGCCACTTCCTGCCGCCTGTCAAATGGCAGCTGCTAGCTACCACCTGAGGAATGTCAGTTGCCAACTGCCCCCGCTTGCAATCAGCCGAAAGCGGCAAGTGGTCAGCTACCCACTGCCAGCATTAGCATACCGCAAAGGTCAGCCTATAAAACCCACGCGCGACGCCGCCTCGTAGCTGTACTGCGCCCGCTTGGCGCCCAAGCGGACCGCCATGTCGTTGAACAGCACACCTTGCGGAGCGATGCCGGCGTGGTTGAGGCGCTTGATCGACTCGTTGATCTCGCTTTCGGTGGTCACCCCGGCGCGGGTGAGAATGAACACGGCGCCGCAGTGCGCACCCACGATCAAGGCGTCCGCCACCGCAAGGATTGGCGGCGCATCGATCAGCACCAGGTCGTAGTTGGCGCTGACGGTGGCGAGCATTTGGGCGAAATTCAGGCGCAGCAGAATCTCCGACCGGTTCGATGGCAAGGGCCCGGTGGCAATAAAATCCAGATGGTCGACGACATTCTGATAGATGATGTTCTGGACGGGTTCGGCGCCGGTGATTACCTTGGTCAAGCCATTTTCGCGGTCGACACCGAAATAACGGTGCAAATGACCATGGCGCAAGTCGGCGTCGATCAGCAATACCCGCTTGCCGCTGGCCGCCACCACAGTGGCCAAATTGGCGGAAATAAAGGACTTGCCGAGATTGCGGGTCGGTCCTGACAGCATGACGATATTGTTCTTGAAGTGCTGCATGGCGAATTGCAGGGTGGCGCGGAAACTGCGCAGGCTTTCGATGGCGATGTCGTCGGGCGCCTCGGTGGCCAGCAAAGGCAAGCTGGCGACGGTACTGCGGTTTTTGCGTGCCAGCTTGTCCTGGTTTTCGCTGTGGGGAATGGTGGAGTAGACCACGCGCGCGTGCAGCATCCGCTCGATTTTGCCCGGTTCGTCGATGCCGCTGCGAATCGCCTTGCGCGCAAACGCCAGCACGATGCCCAGGAACAGGCCCATGATCGCGGCCAGGGTGACAATCAGCGGCCGATTCGGCCGCACCGGGCGTTCCGGCGCCATCGGCGCATCGATCAGGCGCACATTGCTGACCCGACCCACCGAGATCAGCCGCAGTTGCTGGGCCGTATTCGACAGCGCCGTATACAAGTCGGTATTGACCTTGATTTCGCGGGTCAGACGGGTTTCGTCCTGCTCGAGCGAGGGTAGCGAGCGGATGCGCTTGGCGACATCGTCGAGCTCGGCGTCGACCTCGCGCCGTTGGCTGTTGATACCCTTGACGATCGGATGATCTTCGGTAAAGCGCGATAGCAACTCGGTTTTCTTTTGCATCAGATCCAGGCGCCGGGTGCGCGCGGCCGCCGCTTGCTGCAGGCTCATGCGTGCTTCCTCGCGCAGGTCGATGGTGCCGTGGGCGTTGCGGAACTGGTTGTAACGGTCCTCCGATTGCTCGAGCTGGCGCTTGAGAATAGGCAGTTGCTGATTGAGGAATGCCAGCGATTTTTCCGCTTCCTCGGTCTTGCGCGCGAGATTCTGTCGCAAGTACTCGCGGCCGATGGCGCTGAGCAGCATATTGATGCGCTTGGCGTTCTCGCCCTGAAGCTTGACCTCGATCACGCCGGACTGCTTGCCTTGCTCGGTAATGACCATGGAGTTCTGGATCCGCTCGATGGTGCCGAGCCGCGCCAGCCGGCGGATGCGGAACTGGGCGCCGGTCAGCGCTGTGATCTGCGCAATTTTCAGCTGCATGGAACCGTCGGCGGTGGGCACCACGTACTGCTGGCCGATCTTGCCTTCAAACACAGGGGCACCGCTGCCGCCGCCGAATCGATAGCGCTCCGCAGTCAGGGCGGTGATGACGAATTCCTTGTTCAATAGCGCGTCCGGAACATTGAACACCCCTACTTCGAGCTTTTCGCTGCCCCATACATAGCCGCCCCAGCCGAAGATGCCCGGTTGCGACAAGGCGCCCTTCGAGCGGTCGGCCAGCCATGAACCGGCGACAGGAAAATAGACCGGCTGTACTTCGACATACAACTGCAGATTGTCGACGGCGCGCGAGATGACCATGCGCGAGCGCAGCAGTTCCATCTCGGCGATGGCGGCCTTCTTGGTCTCGAACAACGACGACGCCTCGCTGAGGATGTTTTTCGACGCGTTCGGGCTTTCCTCCTCGACGTGGATCATCAGGTTCGCCTCATACACCGGCTTGGCGACCAGCGCGTAGAACAGCGCGCCAACGGTCAGCAAGGCGGTGATGATGCCGATCAGCCAGCGGCTGTCGTACAAGGTATTGAAATAGGTCTTGAAACTGACTGGCGGCTCATCCGGCGGCAGGCTGGCGCTGGCCGGATCGAAGCGCATGCTCAGGGTCGAAGGGTGGTGCACCACGTGCGATAAGGGATGTTGCTGGTTGGGGATGTCCATGTTCTGCTCCGGCGACGCGTCAAGGCTTGGTTAACGTGGCGGCCGAGGTCAGCGCGCCTGGGATGAGCAGGCTGAGGCTGCGGTTCCAGTTGGCCAGGGGCGATGCGGCGACGAACACCACATCCTTCGGCGCCAATTCGAAACCTTCGGCCATCGCCAGCGCGCCGGTGACCCGCGCGTCGAGCTGGTACACGCGCACCTCGGCGCCCGCCTTGCGCACCACGTACACCTGGCGCGAGTCGCCCGACAGCGGGCTGACCCCGCCCGATTCGCCCAGCGCTTCGTTCAGGCTCAGGCGCCCGTTGTGCATGGTCAACGCGCGCGGAGTGACCACTTCGCCAGTGACGAATACCTTGCTTTCGTCGCGTGAATGCACCCGCACGATGTCGCCGTTGACCAGCATGACCGCGCCCGGGTTGATACCCTTTTGCACCAGCTCGCACAGGTCGATGCGGTAGCGCGCCTCACCGCGCTCGAGCAGCAGCCGGCTCTGGTCGGCCGTGGGCAGCATCCCGCCGGCGCGGATGAGCGCCTCGGTCAGGCTCATGGGGATGTCGTTGATGGCTATCA
>JAQGNM010000059.1 GCA_028291845.1 Massilia sp.
GCAGCGCTGCGGCCGCGCTGTCCGGCGCCGCCGCGGCTTGCTCGCCGGCCGGCGTGCGCTGCTGTTCCAGCAGCTCCTGCAATGCCGCGTGCAGCGGCCCGGCGCGCACTGGTTTCTGCAGGCAGGCGCCGATGCCGAGTTGGCGGCAGCGGGCGGCGTCGCCCGCCACGTTCGAGGATGTCAGCAGCAGCACCGGCACGCTGGCGAAAGCGCTGGACGAGAGCGCTTGCGCGATTGCAAAACCGCCCATGCCGGGCATGTCGGCGTCGATGATGATGCAGTCGATGTCGGCGTCGGGATGGTCGGCGCACCACGCCAGCGCCGCCGCGCCGGAACGGTGTTCGATCACGCCGCATTGCCAGCGGTCGCACATGTGGTGCAGGATTTCCTGCCCGGTGCTGCTGTCGTCGATCACCATCACCGTGCGGCCGGCCAGGCTGGCGCGGCGCAGCGGCGGCAGCGGCGGCAAGGGCGCCGCCGTGCCGGCACAGGCCGGCAGTGCCAGGGTGACGCGGAATACGCTGCCGCGCCCGACCTCGCTCTCGACCGTGATGGTGCCGCCCATCAGGCACACCAGCTGGCGGGTGATCGACAGGCCCAGGCCGGTGCCGCCGAAGCGGCGCGTGGTAGAGCCATCGGCCTGGCGGAAGGCGTCGAATACGGCGGCCTGCTGATTGGCGGCGATGCCGATGCCGGTGTCGCGCACGGTGATCGAAAAGCGCACGCGCTGCCCGTCTTCCCGCTGCCCGTCTTCCCGCTGCGCTTCTGCTGGTGCGTTTCTCCGTTGTTTGCAGCCCTCGCCCGGCGGTTCGGGCGCGACCGCCGCCGGCAGGCGCCGCACGCTTACCATGACCTCGCCGGCGCCGGTAAATTTGACGGCGTTGCCGGCCAGGTTGATGACGATCTGGCGCAGGCGGCCGGGGTCGCCCAGCATGAAGCCGGGCAGCAGGGGATCGAGGTCGAGCGTGAGGGCGATGCCGGCGGCGTGGGCGCGCGCCGCCAGCGGCAGCACGCTTTCCTGCACCACCCGCGCCAGGTCGAAAGGGATGGCTTCCAGGTCCATCATGCCGGCTTCGATTTTGGAAAAATCGAGAATGTCGTTGATGATGGCGAGCAGGGCGTCGGCCGACGATTTGACGATGCCGAGGTAGTGGCGCTGGCTGTGGTCGAGATTCGATTCGAGCACCAGGTCGGTCATGCCCATGATGCCGTTCATGGGCGTGCGGATTTCGTGGCTCATGTTGGCCAAAAATTCGCTCTTCGACCGGCTGGCCGACTCGGCCGCTTCCTTGGCGGCCTGCATCGCCTTCTCCATCTCTTTCTGCTCGGTGACATCGGTCAGGCTGCCGGTGACGCCGGTGTACGCACCCGATTCGTCGAACTCGGGGCGGGCATGCGATTCGACGTAGCGCACCCTGCCGTCGTGCGTGAGCAGGCGGGTCAGGTGGCGCGCGCTCTCGCCGATGCCGGCCTGGAACGCCTCGAACGCGACGAACGCATCGGTGCGCGAACGGGGATGGACGAAATCGGTGAATGGGCGGCCCAGGCTGGCGGCGACGTCGTAACCGGTGATGGCGGTCCAGGCCGGATTGAGAAAGCTCCAGCGCCCCTTGGCGTCGGCGCGAAACACCACTTCCGACAGGCTGTTCACGACGTTGCGGTACTGGCGTTCGCTGACGGCGATTTTTTCGGCCAGCCGCTTGGCCGGGCTGATGTCGGTGCGGATGGTGATGAATTGGTAGGGACTGCCGGCGGCGTCCAGAAACGGCACCACGGTGGCGTCGACCCAGTAGTGGCGCGCGCTCTTGGTGACGTGGCAGATTTCGCCGTGCCAGACGGCGCCGCGGCGCACGGTGGCCCACATGGTGTCGAAGTAGCTGTGCGGCTGCAGCTTCGAATCGATGATGGACTGCGGCTGGCCGATCAGCTCGGCGCGGCTGTAGCCGTTGATCAGGCAAAATTTGTCGTTGACGTGGATGATGGCGCCGTCGATGTCGGCCACGCTGACGATGGCATGCTGGTCCATGGCGAAGCGCTGGTTGGCCAGATCGATGCGGCGCTGCGCCTGTTGGGCCACCAGCTCGGGGATCAGCGCCGACCAGGCGCCGATGTCGTCGTCGGGGGGCACCTGCACCAGACGGTCGCCGTAGCTCAGCAGGGCGGCGGCGGCGGTGCGCAGGGCGTGGATGACGTGATCGCGCGCGGCCAGCTCGGCGCCCAGCCTGGTGTTGACGGCGCTCAGCACCGCGGCGCCCGATTGCAGGTGCAGCGAGCGCTGTTCGATGTCGTGGTCGGCCTGCTTGAAGCCGGCGTCGAGGCCGGCGAACAGCTGCGGCAGGCCGGCCAGCAGCGCGACCGCTGGCGGCGGCGCTGCGCCGGCAGCCGCGCTGTCGGTCCCGCTGTCGACCGCGCTGTTGGCCCCGCCGCCGACCCCACTGCGTGTCAGCAGATCGCCGACGCCTTGCAGCGCTTCCTGCAGTCTTGCCGGCGAGTCGATCCCGCAGTGCTCGCGCAAGAAGGCGGCAAGCGTCGCATGCATGGCCTCGGTCGACACGATCGCTCCCTTGTGCTGGCGCTGGTCAGATGGCGGTGCGACGGCGCGGGACCGGGACGGGGCGAAGCGTTGGCAGTGATCTGTTCATGGTTCGCCTCGAGAGCCGGCCCGGCGCAGGCAATGCGCGCAGGATTTATAAAATGCTGCAGATATATTGCCACACTTTAACGTTCTTTCCTGTCCTGTTATCGAACTAGCCCGATCGGATATCAGGCGCCGTTCTGGGCCAGGGCCGCCTCCATCTCGGCCAGCACGGCGTCGATCAGCGTGCGGCAGCGCGCTGCCTGGACCGCCGGCGCCGGGCCCTCGTACAGCGCTTTTTCCAGACTGGACAGTTCGGCCGCCAGGTCGGCGGCGCCGAAGATGACGACGTTGCCGCGCATTTGATGGGCCAGCCGGCGCGCCGTTTCGCGGTCGTCGCTGGCGATGGCGGCCAGCAGGGCGTCGCGCGCCGGCGGGGTGGCGCTCAGGAACATGCCGATCAGGTGGGAGAAGGTGGCGCGGTCGTCGCCGATGGCGTCGAGCAGGGAGCGCGGGTCGATATGCTGGAATGGTCTGGACATGTGCGCTGGTTAAACTGGTGGACAGATGGAGTTGCTTGAAAAAGGTTTGGATGACCGCCCGCCGCGGGCGCCGGCCGCGCGCTAACCGGTGTCGCAAGGCCGCTGGAAGGGTTGTGCCGGTACCGCCGCGGCTGCGCCGCCGGGGCGCGGCTGCTCGGCGCCGTCGTCCAGGCCGGTGAGGCGGCGGATCAGCGCGATCGTCAGCGGGATATCGAAGGGCTTGGTGATGAAATGGCTCATGCCGGCCTCGCGGGCGGCGTCGTGGTGCGACTGGAAGGCGCCGGCGGTGAGCGCCACGATCGGCAGGCGCGCAAAGCGCGGCATGGCGCGCAGCTGGCGCGTCGCTTCGATGCCGTCCATGACGGGCATCTGCACGTCCATCAGCACCAGATCGATCTGGTCCGGGTGCTCGCCCAGCCAGGCCAGGGCGGCGCTGCCGTCGTCGGCCAGCGCCACGCTGGCGCCCTGGTCGGACAGGATGCGGCGCGCCACTTCACGGTTGATTTCGCTGTCGTCGACCACCAGCAGGCGCAAGCCCGCCAGTTGGCGCGCGCCGGCCTTGGCGGGCGGCGCGCCGACCCGCACGCTGGCGCGCTTGCCGCGCGCTTCGATGACGGCGTTGTACAGGGTGGAGGCGGTCACCGGCTTGGTCAGCACGGCGTCGATGGCGTCATGGCCGCCGCCCGCGCTGTGGCCGGCCGCGGCGTGCAGGGCGGCGACGGCGAAGGTGCTGGTTAACACCACCACCGGGCAAGCTCCGGCGCCGACGGCGGCGCGCACCGCGCGCACGGTGGCCAGCACGCTGGCGGCGTCGCCCTGGCAGTCGAGCAGGACGGCGCCGGGCAGCTCGCCTGCGCGCTGCCGCCGGCGCAGGGCGTCGAGCAGCAGGTCGTCGGGCATGCCGCCGCCGCCATCGGCCGCATCGACAAGCTCGGCAGCATCGGCGCCCTCCGGTACGGGACCGATGCTGTCTACCCGCCAGCCCAGTGAACGGGCCACCGCGGCGCAGTTGGCCAGCGCCGCGGCGCTATCGGCGGCGGCCAGCACGTCCAGCTCGAGCATGTCGGGCGACGAGTAGCCCAGGCGGGTGTTCATGGTGGAGGCGACTGCGGGCATGCACTGCACCGGGATTGAAAACCAGAACACGCTGCCCACGCCGACGGTGCTGCGCACGCCGATCTGGCCGCCCATCAGGGCCACCAGCTGTTTGCAGATGGTCAGGCCCAGGCCCGAGCCGCCGAAGCGGCGGGTGGTGGAACTGTCGGCTTGGGTGAACGGCGAAAAAATCGCCTGTTGCTGGGCCGGGTCGATGCCGATGCCGGTGTCGCGTACTTCGAAGGTCAGGTCCAGGCGGTCGCCCTTCTGCGCCCCCGGCAGCACCGCCAGCTCGACCCGGCCGCTGGCGGTAAATTTGATGGCGTTGCTGGTCAGGTTGACCAGCAGCTGTTCCAGGCGCAGGGCGTCGCCCATGATGCTGGCCACCTGGCGCGGCAGCGGCTGCACCAGCAGCACGATGTCCTTGTCGGCCACCGCCACCCCCATGGTGGCGGCGACGTTGTCGATGACGTCCTGCAGGGCGAACCAGCTGCGGTCGATCGTCATGGCGCCGGCCTCGATCTTGGAGACGTCGAGGACGTCGTTGATGATGCCCAACAGGGAGCGGCCGGAGGCGCGGATTTTCAGCAGCATGGTCTGGGCGTCGGCGCCCAGCTCGGATTGTTCGAGCAGGTAGGCCAGGCCGAGAATGGCATTGAGCGGGGTGCGGATTTCATGGCTCATGTTGGCCAGGAATTCTGCCTTGCTGCGGCTGGCCGCCTCGGCCGCGTCGCGCGCCTCCAGCAGGAACGCTTCGGCGCGTTTCTGCGCCGAGATGTCCTGGGTAAAAATCAGCGTGGCCGGGCCGTCGCCCAGGTCGACCCGGGTGGTGGCCTTGTGCACCGGAACGCGGGTATGGTCCGGCCGTAGCCCGACCGCCTCGAAATGCTGTTCGGTCGGCGAATCGACGGCGATCAGCGCTTCCTGCTCGCGCAGCTGGGCCAGCGAATCGGGCGCCAGCATGGTCCGCCACGGCATGCCGGCCATGCTTTCGCCGGGCGCATATCCGTGCAGCAGGTTGTAGCGACGGTTGGTGTAGACGAAGCGTCCGGCGCGCAGGATCGCCACCGCCACCGGCGCTTCCTCGATCAGGGTGCGAAAGCGCGTTTCGCTGTCGCGCAGGGCGGCCGACTGGCTTTGCTCCTGCTGGCGCACCGCCTCGATCTGCTGCTGCAGGCGCCGGCGGCGCTGGGCCCAGCCAAGCGCCGCCGCGCCCGCCAGCGCCGCCAGCGCCATCAGGCCGGCGAACAGGCTGGCCTGGCGATCGAGCGGCGCCACCATGTCATTGGCGTCGCGGCTGATCGACAGGATCAGAAAATTGTCCATGCCGACGTTGGCCGGCTGGATCGAGCGGCGCACCGCCAGCGGACGCAGCGGGGCCAGAAACGGCAGGCGCGGACGCTCCGCTGCCGCATCGGCGCGGCCCACCTCCACGAAGGCGCGGCCATCCGCCCCCTCCACCGAAGCGCGCACGTCGGGCGCGTAGGCCACAGTGCGCAGGAGCCCGGCGAAATAGCGCGGCGACAGTACCGCGGTGACGACGCCGCGGAAGCGGCCGTCGCGGCCGGGAATCATGCGGCTGGCGGCGATCACGACATCATCGCGGATCGAACGAAACGGCCGCGACACATAGAAGTTGCCCGGGTTGGCCAGTTGGCGTGGCGTGGTGAAATACTCGCGATGCGAGAAATTGCGCCCGAGCATGTCGGAAGGCACACCCGCCACCACCGCGCCGGTGCTGTCGACGACGGTCAGCGACCGTACGCTCGGCATCGCCTCGCCCAGGGCGCTCAGGCGCCTGTTCAACGCATCGACGTCGGGATGGGCCGGATCGGGCAGGCGGTCGCGGATTACGCCGGCGAGCGCCTGGTTGACTGCCACAAGATTGACCGAAATATCGTTGGCGACGATATTGGCCACCACTTCGATGCGCTCCTGTTCGGTCACCAGCAAGCGCTCGGTTTCACCGTTGTGCCAGGCCGCGGCGACGGCGGCGAGCGCGCCCACGCCGATGCCGAACGCCAGCCATTCGGCCAGTTGGCGTTTCCAGGCGAGCGGGGCGATAGACGATGACATGGCAGCGACAGTAGACCCAGGGTCGGTAATTGTCGATCAGCGCCGACGTGTGCAAGAGCGGTTACTCTCGGATTTCACACGTGTTTCTTTCAGGCAGCTAATCGAAGGTTGCAAATTCGCCACAATACGTGCCCATAGTTCAATATCTCTCGGGGATGGCTGACGCACTGTACGAAATTAGAAATGGCGCTGGTGGGAATAATTGTTAAATGATTCTGCGCATCGATGGCGAAAAAAGCAAGTATAAATTATGCAAATGTGTCGGAGTGATTAACGTTTTATTTTGCAGATTATCCGCGTTACCACGCCGGATGCGGTAGCCATGGCTACTTTCCAAGAGCCAATTATCTCGCGGCGATCATATCGTGAATCCGCGCTCATGTAGGGTTTTATCGCGCCTTTTCTGGGCGAAAAAGCATGTTAATGTCATCTTTACGCGACATCGTGCCGAGTGATTATTGACGCCCAAATCGATCTATGGGTAAGCTGGGCTTATTGATCGGCGGTTGCAGGCACGTTGTATCACATTGTTAAATTGATTGAGCTTGTTACATCGGAGCGTACGCTGTGATCGTTGCTTTTACTACTAAGAGCGCCTGACAAAGCCTTCATGGCATGCGCGAGGTCGAAAACAGTACGCCTGTGCGGTGAGACGGGCAACGCGGCGATGAAGGTTTTGATAGGCGCTCAAGTCAAATCGCTGTGTCGGCACCGCGCCGCTCGCCGGGCGGTCCAGACTTTACGGCTTTCCGCCTCGTGTATTGCGGTACGACGCGTCACGGCAAAGTCGAGCGATCGCGGCGCGTTGCGCCGGGTGCGTGACCCGCGCACGGTCGCCTTGCGCGCTGCGCAATCGACTATCATTGCGTAGGGGCGTACTGACTCATTCCGGCGGATGGAGTCGCTCACGTAACAGGTTTACGAAAAACCAGCCCGACAAGGCGCAACACCGCAGTCATGCCGGGGCAGGCGAGGATGTGCGACGCAGCTGTACGCTTTTTCGGGTGCCGGGTCCGTCGTCATGTATAAATCAGTGCTTCCCCAACACCCTGACCCTGGAGCCCGAATGTCCGAAGTTTTGCCCGTCGACCCCTCGCGCCGCCTTATCCTTCTGGTCGACGACGATATTCACTTGCTTGCCCTGCTGAGCAAGATGCTGCAACTGGCCAATTACGATGTGCGCATCGCCACCTCGGCGCCGATGGCGCTCGGCATGCTCGCCGACGGCGGGCGCGAGCCGGACCTGGCCATTCTGGACATCCAGATGCCCGGCATGTCGGGCCTTGAATTGGCGCGCCATGTGCGCGCCAATTCGCCGATTCCCTTCCTGTTCCTGTCCGCCAGCGACACCGAGGAATCGGTGCGCAGCGCCACCGAACAGGGCGCCGTCGGCTACCTGGTCAAACCAATCGAACTGAACCAGTTGATACCGACCGTCATCGCGGGGCTGGCACGCGGCGACGAGATCCGTGGCCTGCGCGACAACGAAGAGCGGCTCGGCCAGGCCCTGCAAACGGGCCGCGAAACCGGCATGGCTGTCGGCATGCTGATGGAGCGCTACCGTCTCGACCGCGAAACGGCGTTCCGCGTGCTGCGCGATCAGGCCAGGTCGTCGCAGCGCAAACTCAACGACGTCGCCCGCGAAGTGCTCGACGCCGGTGAGCTGATCAACAGTTTCAGCCGGCGCTTGCCCGACTTGCCGCGCAAATAAGCAAGCAGCCAGGCGTCAGCGTAGGGCGGCCGACCGGAGCGTGACCTTTGGGCCCTGCGATGGACCAGCAATGATCAAGCCCTCGGCGGATCAGTGGATCAGTGGACAAGCCGATCAGCCGATCCGCCGATCAGCCGATCAGCCGATCAGCCGATCCGCCGGTCAGCGACCTCAGACCTCATCGATGACGGTGTTGCTCAACGGGCCGCCGTCCCTCCCGACGCGTTTTGCAGATTCTTCGCCGCGTCCAGGTGCGCTGCCACCGTCGGCGTCAGCGTCGCCGCAAGCGCCTTGAGCTCGGGATCACTCGCGCTGTTGGCACTCTTTTGCAGCATGCTGTGCACCTTGGTGTGATCGCTGACGCCGGCCTGCTTGATATAAGCCTTGTCGAAGGTGTCGCCGGTCATTTTTTGCATGGCCGCTGCCGCCGCCTTGTGCGTTCTGTCCGGCTCGGTGGGCAGGGTGACGTTGCGGTTGCGCGCCAAGGTGGTGATATCGGTCAGTGCCTTGCCGTGATCGTCGATCATGGTCTGCGCGAACTTGCGCACGTTGTCATTTTTGGAAATATCGAGGGCTTGGCGCGCGGCGGCAATTTCGTTGACCTGCGCCTGCGCCATCGATTTGAGAATGTTCTGGTCGGCGCGTTTCATCGAACCACCGGCGGCGCCTGTCGCGCCGGTGCCGCCCGTGGCGCCGGTGCCCACCTGGCCCGCGCCGCTGGTCTGTCCGGCCGCGCCGCTGC
>JAQGNM010000072.1 GCA_028291845.1 Massilia sp.
TTGCACAAGCACCTGCTGCCGAAATTAGCACCCGATGCGCTGCTGGTGAGCGACGCCAACGCCGCCTATAAAACGTTTGCGCGCCAGGCCAAGATCGCGCACCGGGCCGTCAATCTGCGGCGCGGCATGCGGGTCGAAGGGTACGCGCACATTCAAAACGTCGATGCCTATCACGGCCGTTTTAAAAACTGGCTACGGCATTTCAATGGCGTGGCCACGCGCTACCTGGAGAATTATCTGGGTTGGCGCTGGGCAATCGACCTGGGGCGCATTGCGGACGCGCCGCGCTTTCTTAGAGCGGCGCTGGGGAAATTCAATAGCTAACGGTGAAAGCGCCAATAAATATGCCGAGAATGAGAATCGCTCCGACACTGCGTCTCGCATGTTCGCCAGCCCTCGGCCTGTCTGCGCTTTGCTCCTTGTCTCGAAGCGATTTCCACACATAAAATAATCAACGAATTCCTGATTCACCACACTAGGGAAGCACTGATTTATTCATGACGGCAGACTCGGCACACGAAAAAAGCGCCCAGCTGCATTGCAACTTCTCGCCGTGCCGCAGCATGACTGCGGTGTTGCGCCTTGCCGGGCTGGATTTTCGTAAACCTGTGCGTGACCGACTCCATCCGACGGAATAAATCAATACGTCCCTAGCGGGTGCTGGTCAAGGACAGCATGCGCTCGACATAGCGGGCGATCAGGTCGATTTCCAGGTTGACCTTGCTACCGGCGGCCAGGTGCTTCAGAGTGGTGACGGCGATGGTGTGCGGAATCAGGTTGATGGAAAAGCGGCATACCTGGTCGACATCCTCGACCCGGTTGACGGTCAGGGAAACGCCGTTGACCACCACCGACCCTTTGAAGGCCAGAAAACGCGCCAGCTCGGCCGGCGCATCGATCACCAGTTCCCATGATTCGCCGACCGCCTCGAAGCGGTGCACGGCGCCGATGCCGTCGACGTGGCCCGACACCAGGTGGCCGCCCAGGCGCTCGGCCAGGGTCAGCGCCTTTTCCAGGTTGACTTCGCCCGGTTGATCGAGTCCGGCGGTGCAGTTCAGGCTTTCGCGCGAGACGTCGACGGCGAAGCTGCTGGCGGTTTTTTCGACCACCGTCATGCAGGCGCCATTGATGGCGATCGAGTCGCCCAGGCCGACGTCGGCCAGCGGCAAGCCGCCGCAGTCGATGTCGAGACGCACGCCGGCGTCGACGCCGCCCGCGAGCGGGGTGACCGAGTTGATTTTGCCGACGGCGGCGACGATTCCTGTGAACATGGTGCGAATTTCCTAATCAGCGGTAAAGCGTGCAAGGATACGCAAATCGGCGCCGATTTGCTGAACCTGGTGAAAAGCGAGCTGCTGGCGCTGCTCCAGCGCGTCGTACGGTCCCAGTGAAAACATGCCCTGTGCGGTGCCCAGCAGGCATGGCGCCAGGTACACCAACAACTCGTCGACGCAGCCTTCGCGAATCAGCGAGCCGTTGAGTTTGCTACCCGCTTCGACGTGCACCTCGTTGATTTCGCGCCGTCCCAGTTCGCGCATCAGGGCCGGCAGGTCGACCTTGCCGTCGGCATTGGGCAGCAGCAGTACTTCATGGCCGGCCGCCTGCAGGGCCCGAACGCGGCCGGCTTCCGGGCGGGCGGCGACAATCCAGCACGGCTCGCCGGCGAGGATACGGGCGTCCAGCGAAATGTCGAGGCGGCTGTCGACGATCACGCGCTGGGGCTGGCGCAAGCTGTCGGTGGCGCGCACCGTCATTTGCGGGTCGTCCGATTTCACCGTGCCGATGCCGGTGAGGATGACGCCGGCGCGCGCACGCCAGGCGTGGCCGTCGGCGCGCGCCTCGGCGCCGGTGATCCATTGGCTGACGCCGTTGTGCAGGGCGGTGCCGCCGTCGATGCTGGCGGCGGTTTTCATGCGCACCCACGGCAGGCCGCGCCGCATGCGCGAGAAAAAGCCGATGTTCAGCTCATACGCTTCGTGCGCCAGCACGCCGGTGCGGGTGGCGATGCCGTGCGCGGCCAGCTTGGCCAAGCCCTGCCCCGCTACCAGCGGATTGGGATCCTCGATGGCAGCCACCACCCGCCCCAGACCGGCGCGCACCAGCGCGTCCGAACACGGCGGCGTGCGTCCGAAATGGTTGCAAGGTTCGAGGGTGACGTACGCGGTGGCGCCGCGCACCTCGTGCCCCCTGGCGGCGGCGTCGCGCAGGGCTTCGATTTCCGCATGGGCCTGCCCGGGCGGCTGCGTGTGGCCGGCGCCGATCACCACGCCGTCGCGCACGATCACGCAGCCCACACGGGGATTGGGGGCGGTGCTGGTCATGCCCTTGGCGGCCCATTCCAGGGCCAGTGTCATGCCTTCGTTGTCGTTTTGGATTTGCACTGGTCGCTTCGTGGATTAAAGTTGCGGGGCTCAAAAAAGGCGCGCAGTTCGCCGGAAAACAAGGGGAGCACGCCTCACGAATCCGCCCCTGCGCAGGCCAGCGGTTCGCGGGCCGGATCGCACAACCTGGCGCGCCCCAGCATGTTGATCTTGATGCGGCGAATCTGCTCGCCCTGTTTCAGGGTCATGGTGCCGAAGCGCGACGCCAGGCTGTTGGCATGGTTGCAGCCGCGTCCCATACTATTATAAGCAAGATAAGGCGGTCCCTGCTGCGCACCGAAGTGCATCGTATAAGCGATTCCCGGCGCGGGCGACGGGCGCCGCACCAGTATCTCGTCGCCGCCATCCGGGCGCCGGTCGCCGTTGCGGTCGATGAACACGGTCCAGCCATCGCCCCAGTCGAGCGTAGCGGCCGTCGGCGCCAGCAGCACGGTTTGCCCGAGCGCGATGGCCTGCCCGCGCGCCAGTTCGACAGCGCCGAACAAGTCGGCGGCCGCCATCCGCAGCCGGTAGGCGCGCAGCATGTCGCCCATGGCGGGCATGGCAATGCTCAACAGGACAAGCGAAATCGCCAGCACCGCCAGCAACTCGACCAGGGTATGGCCGGCGCGGGCGGAGGCGGCTGGGGTGGCCGCGGTCGCCGACGACGCGGTCCTTGGCGCTGTGACTGCGCGCGCCTTCATTGCCAGCACGCGCTCCGCCCTGTCGCGGCGCGCTGTTCTCCCGTGCTGAGCAGACTCAAGGCCCCGCATTCGGCATCGCGAAAGCGGCCGTCGACCTTGTCGGTGCCGGGCGTGGCGACGATTTCGATGCATTGCGAGAGGTCGGCATTGGCGCACGGCTGCGCGTGCAATTCGTACGCGCTGGCGGTGGCGCTGGCGCCCGACCACCAGCGCACGGCGGCGCTGCCCGCGTCGCCACCGCTACCGGCGCCGGCGTTGGCATCGGCGGAAAAGGCCAGATAACGGTTACTACGGCTGTAGACACTTTCTTGTGCCTGCATGACTTGGAGCAAGGCGAGCTTGCCCTCCAGCCGGCGCGTTCTCAGAACGTGGGCGGCGTAAGAAGGAAAGGCGATGCTGCACAGAATGCTGACGACGGTCAGCACGATCAACAGTTCGATGAGGGTGAAGCCGCGGCGCGATGGTTCAGGTCGATACATGGGTGGTCTCGTCGTCAAAGGTGTCAAGGGGTGCCAAGGGGTGTCAAGGTGCCAACGGGTGTCAGGAAGCGGGAAACAAAGGACGCGAGCAAGTTTCACGGCGGTTTAACGGCGGCAGCGTGCAGTTCGCGCCAGTTGGCGATTTCGCGCCAGCTCAGGCGCCCGGCCGGCCCGCCGACACGTGCGCTCTCGACCGGCGCGGCCGCACCGGCGGACGGCAAACGGAACACGCCGACCGAGCGCAGGACCCGGGTCGCACCGGTCGGCGTGGCGGCTCCGGCGCCGGCGGCGTGGCTGACCAACAGCGGCGGCAAGCCGTCGTCACTGGCGCCGCTGCCGGTCGGCATGCCCTTGACCTTGCCGATATCGGCCCCCGTGAGCGTGCCGGGCGACGGTATCCCGCGGCGGTTGTAGGCCAGGCCGGTCAGGCTGTCGAGCAGGTAGCTGCGCGCGGTCGGATGACAGGGATCGCGTCCCGGGGCCGTGGTGGTGATCGCCACCGCGCCGCCGGCCGGCGCCGGCGCCGCGGCCAGGCGTTCTCCGTCCGCCAGCGCGCGCGGATAATCGAAATACCAGCCTTGTTTCACAGTGCTGCCGGCGCCGTTGTAATCGAAGCGCTCGCCATCGACGAAAAACGCATCGGCACCGTCCGCTGCGCTCAGGCGGCGCTGCGCCAGCGCGCGCCGCCCGGCCACCGGCGCGATGGGCGAGGCGTCGCTGTCGCGCACCGCGTAAAACGACTGCTGCACGAAGCCGGCGGGTTGCAGGTCGCCAGCTTCGATGGCGCGCCCGGTGCCGAACATGATCAGGTAGCCGCCCCCGGGCGCGAACACCGGGCGCGCCGCCTGGGTGATTGGCTGGACGGCGCCATCCGCGGCGCGGGCGTGAAACAAGGCGGCGGCGCCCGGCGCGGCGGCCCCCGGCGCGCCACCAACGTCGCGGGCGCTGACAGCACCGTCCAGGTCGAAGCGCCACAGGGTGCCCTGCAGGTCGCCTGCATAGGCGCGGCGGGCGCTGCCGTCGGGATTGAAGGTCAGCACCGGCGGCGCCAGGGCATTGGCGACTTGGGGCGCGCTTGAAGGTGTGCGCAAGCGCAGGTAATTGTCGCCGAGGCGCCACGGTGCGGCGGCGGGCTTGTCGAGGGCCAGCAAAAACAGCAGGCCGTCGGCGCCACCATCGGCCGGATTGATGCCGTTGCCGACCAGCGCAAAGTAACGATAGACCCGCTCAGCCGCTCTGCCACCGACGCGCAGCTTGACGATCAGCGGCGGCGCGTGGATGAAACCGATGGCGGCGTCGTCCTGCTCGGTGAATTCCCACAGCGCCACCGGATCGGCGGCGGCATCGGTGATGTCGAGGGCGAACAGGCCGCGCGCGCCCATGCCCATGCCACCGGCCAGGATCGAGCGCCACTGGCCGCTGATCAACGCCTCGCCCTGCCCTGGCGCGGCGTCGACGCCGGCAAAGCGGGGCGCATCCGCGGGCGTTGCAGCGTCGGCATGGCGCGCCAGCGACGGCAGCAGCGCGCGCGGCAGATAGGCGAAGCGCTCGGCACCATCGCTCCAGTCGAAGGCATGCAGCATGCCGTCGCTGGCGCCGACCACCACCCGCCTCTGACGCATCAGATATTGCCTGTAAAAGGCCGCATAGCCGGGAACGGCTGCCAGCTCGGCGGCGGCCGCCGGCGCACCGGCCAGCAAGGGGGTCGAGCGGACGATCTCGCCCAGCAGACCTTGGCGCTGCCGAAACAGGGTCCCCTCGCCCGCCCGTTCGCCACGCAGATAGCCCAAGCGCGCTTCACCGAGGCCGTCGCCGCCGGGATCGAGCGCCAGGCGTTGGTCATCGGCAAGCTGCGCCCACACCAAGGGCACGGTCCGGCCATCGGCCGACATGCTGAAGATGCGGCGCTCGGCCGGCGGCGGACCAGCGCCGTCGAGCACCGCGGCGGCATCCCAGGCCGGCGCGCCCACCACCAGTGCGTCAACGCTGCCGCTCAGGGCGCGGCGCACCAGTCGCCCCACCCCGCGGCCCTGGTCGTAGGCCGCTTCGAGGACATAGCCAGAGTCCTGTCCGGAGCCGGATCCCAGGCCGGCGACGCGCTGGGCGCTGTGCCAGCCGCCGCCGCACGCCACCGGACCGGGCGGATAGGCTGGCACCGACAAGGGTGGAGCCGCCTGCGCGACGGCGCACAGCAGCAGCGCCATGCTCGCCTGCCCGATGACGGCAAGCGCCGCGGCCGCCAGCGCGATCATGCGCGCCATCGTACGCGTTTTAGGCCCGCTCATGGCTGCCCCACCGCGCCGCCCACACCGCGATAGACCGACTGCAACACCACCATGGTGCCGGCGCGTGCGCCGTAGCCGAAAGCGGTGATGCGAAACACGTGCTGGCCACCGCTCCCCGCATCCTCGCCGGCGCCCGCCGTCGGCATCAGTTCGATCACATAACGGGGCGGCGCCAGCGGCAACGGCCCGCCATACGGCAGCACCGGCAGCACCGCGCCGGTGTAGCTGCCGTAAGGCGCGGTGGCGGCCACATCGACCAGTTGCCAGGCCGGCGGCCCACCCTGCGAATACGCGCACAAGCCGAGGTTGGCGACATCGCGGCCGCAGCCGGGCACGAAGCCGACCGCGCCGTCGTCATGGAACATCGATGCGCGCAGCGAAGCCGGATCGGCGCCGCCTTCGATGTCGCGCTCGGCATCGGCCAGGCCCGCTTCGGCGGCGGCGAACGCCAGCGCACGGTCCCGTTCGGCGCGCGCGCCCCGTTCGGCATCGAAGGCGATACGCGCCATGCCCAGCGCGACCATGGTCACCGCCAGCACGACGAACAAGGCGGTGAGCAGGGCGGCGCCGGCCTGCGCCCGCATCCGAGGCAGCCAATCGGCCGGGCGGCGAACATCCCTCACGGCGCGCCTCCCGCCGCATTGCGCAGCAAAATCGTGGCGGCGAACAGGCGCCGCTCGCGCAGCCGCAGCGAGGCCACCATCGGCCCCTCGTCGATGCGCACGCCGCTGTCGCCGCCGGCGAAACGCTCGCTATAGCCGGGACCGAACACGTCGAACACCACCGGCTCGCGCGCCCCGCCGCTGCCGCCGGCGCCGTGCAGCAGCAGGGCGATGCGCACGGCGACCACCCGTTTCCAGTGGGTGCGGCGCTGCAGGTCGCGCTGGCGGGCGTCGGCATCGCCGCCGCTCAGCTGCAGGGCGGCGTCGCGCTCATCGACGACGGTGGCGCTGATGAATTCGTTGGGGACGCCGTCGGCCGGCACGTCGGTATCGATCCCGTACAGCACCTGGAAGGTGTCGACGCCGTCGACGATGGCGTCCGAGCCCCAGCCGGCGCCGCCGCGATATTTGCAGCGCAGCTCGCCGTCGCCGGCGGCGTTGCGGCCGACGTGAAAAATGCTCCAGCCGTCTTCGCCGGCGCCGACCCCGAAGCCGGCGCAATCGACCGCGCCGCCGTCGGCGCCGTTAAAGCGCAGCGCCACGATGTCGCTGCCGTTGACGGCGTCCGGGCTGGCGCCTTCGAGGGCGGTGCTGCCGCGCGGCAGCGACAGCGCGTCGCGCCCGACGATCTGCGGCGGCGCATCGGCCGGGTCGGCTGCGGCGCCGCTGTTGTCAAGGTCGACGAAGGCCGCCTGGCGGGTGGCGCGGCCGATGATGTCGAGGGCGAAGCGGCCGCCGTCGTCGATGGCGGCGCCGTCGGCCTGCGCGGTGAACGCGCTGTTGGCCGATACCAGCATCACCGTTCCCATTAACAGCAACAGGGCGCCGACGGCGGTGGCCACCAGCAGTTCGGCCAGGCTCAGGCCACGCTGAAGGCGCGTCATGGCGCCGCCGCGCCCGGATTGGCTGAATTGGCTGCCAGCGGCAACGCCAGCATGACCGGCGCCCCGCCCGCCGCGGCGCCGTCGGCGAATGGTGCGGCGCGCTGGCGCCAGCCGATCTTGACCACCACCGGTGCGCTTGCGGCGCCGTCGCATTCCCAGCGCAGGGCGGCGGCCAGCGGGTCCCACCAGGCGCTGTCGCGGCAGATTTTCATGCGCCCCTGCCGGTAGTGTTCGAACAGCTCGCTGCGCCAGGCGGCAAGATCGGCGGCCGCCAGCGCCGCGCTGTCGCAGGAGGCCGCGCTGCAATCCGGCGCCGATGCCGGTGCGGGCGGGCCGTCGGCCAGCGCGTCGTAATCGAGCTGCAGGTAGGGGTTATAGGCGTCGGGCGCGGCCATGGCAGGTGCATTGGCGCGCATGCTCTCGCTGGCGCGGCTTGCCAGATGGACGGCGTGCGACGCCAGCATCGATTGCTGACCGGCGCGGCGGGCGTTCAGCATGGTGGCGCCGGCGCCCAGCGCGCCGAGCGCCAGCGCCAGCAAGGCCACCAGCACTTCGATCAAGGTAAAACCACCCGCCCTGCGCCGCCATCGCATGTTCATGACATCTCCCGTTCGCCAGAACATCACGTTAGCGGCAGGGGCAGGTGCGCCAGTGAGGTGGCTCAATCGTGTGCGCTTGCGCCCGCAGCGGCGCGCGCGCACAAGCAGCAGGCAAGGCGCAAGCAAGGCTCAAGCAAGGCTCAAGCAAAAACGGGAAGTCAATGACGGCGCGCGCCGGGCGGCGGCGCCCGGTGGCTTATTTAGTGGCTTATTTGCGCGGCTTGGCTGGCTGGCCCACTTCGGCGATGGCATCCTGGAATTCGGCCAGGTCTTCGA
>JAQGNM010000076.1 GCA_028291845.1 Massilia sp.
TTGCACAAGCACCTGCTGCCGAAATTAGCACCCGATGCGCTGCTGGTGAGCGACGCCAACGCCGCCTATAAAACGTTTGCGCGCCAGGCCAAGATCGCGCACCGGGCCGTCAATCTGCGGCGCGGCACGCGCGTCGATGGGTACGCGCACATTCAAAACGTCAACGCCTATCACGGCCGTTTTAAAAACTGGCTACGGCATTTCAATGGCGTGGCCACGCGCTACCTGGAGAATTATCTGGGTTGGCGCTGGGCAATCGACCTGGGTCGCATTGCGGACGCGGCGCGCTTTCTCAGAGCGGCGCTGGGGAAATTCAATAGTTAACGGTGAAAGCGCCATAAAAAAAGCCACCGTCTCCGGTGGCTTTCGATGCGAAACAAAGAGCAATCAACGGCGCGTATCGCCCGCCACTTCCTCAGCGCGCAACTTCGGCGCCAATTTATCGAGCACGCCATTGACGTACTTGTGACCGTCGATGCCGCCGAAGGACTTGGTCAGCTCGACCGCTTCGTTGATCACCACGCGGTACGGAATATCGAGGTTGTTCTTCAGCTCGTACGCACCGATCAGCAGGATCGCATGTTCGATCGGCGACAGTTCATCGACGCGGCGGTCGATGACAGGGGCGATGGTTTCGCGCAGCGACACCGAATCCTTGATGGCGCCGTACAGCAGCGCGGCGAAATGGTCGCCGTCGGCCTTTTCGAAACCGTGGGCGGCGCGGATATTGTTGACGACGGTGGTGGCGTCCTCATTGTTCAGCAGCCACTGATACAGTCCCTGCAAGGCGAACTCACGGGCGCGGTGGCGCGGCGTGCGGTTCTTGCTGGGGTTGGCGTGCAGGATCTTGTCGGTCATGGTGGTCTATCTTTTAGTCGGTTAAACGCCCGACACAACCGTAGCGAGCGGATGCGAGTTGCGGTGGAGGAGCAGCTGTGAGCACGCACAGCGAGCACCGGAAACCGCAACTCGCGCCGCGCAGCAGGTTTGCTTGGGCGTTTTAATTAGTCTTCGTCGGCCTGGAGCTCTTCCAAGGCCAGCAGCAGATTGGCCATCTCGACCGCGCAACGCGCCGCCTCGGTACCCTTCTCCGCCATTCTAGCTTCGGCCTGCTCGTCGTTTTCCGTGGTCAGCACGGCGTTAGCGATCGGCATGCCGTAGTCGAGCCCAATGCGGGTGATGCCGGCGCCCGATTCGTTCGACACCAGCTCGAAGTGATAGGTCTCGCCGCGGATGACCGCGCCGAGCGCCACCAGGGCGTCGAATTGCTGGGTTTCGGCCATCTTTTGCAGCGCCAGCGGGACTTCCAGCGCGCCCGGCACGGTGACGTGCAGCACGTCCTCGTCCTGCACGCCCAGGTGCTTCAGTTCAGCCAGGCAGGACGACAGCAAGCCGTGGCCGACGTCGGCGTTAAAACGCGCCTGGACGATGCCGATGCGCAGGCCATTGCCGGACAAATTGCTTTCATAGGTTCCTACGGTCATGACTGGCCTCTTGATTAAATAGTGAATGATGCAAGTATATGCTTCAGGCGTCCGGCGAAGGGCGGTAACCGGTCACTTCCAGATCAAACCCGGTCATCGACGGCATCTTGCGCGGATTGGCCAGCAGCTGCATCTTGCCGACATTGAGATCCTTCAAAATCTGCGCGCCGATGCCGTAATCGCGCAAGTCCATGCTGGCGGCGCGGCCGTGCGGTTTCGAAGCCGGCGCGTCGAGCGCAGCGATCTGGCCGAACAGTTCTTCGGCCGACTCGCCGCAATTGAGCAGCACCAGCACGCCGCTCTCGGCGGCCTGGATCGCCTTCATCGACGACGCCACCGTCCACGAGTGCTTGGTGGCGCTGCTCTCGAGCAGGTCGAGAATCGACACCGGCTGATGCACCCGTACCAGCGCTTCGCGCTCGGGCGAAAGATCGCCGTGCGCCAGCGCCAGGTGGGCCGAACCGCTCGGCTTGTCGCGGAAGGCGACCAGGCGGAATTCGCCGAACACCGTCTGCATGGTGCGCTCGGACACGCGCTCGACGAGGCACTCGTTCTGACCACGATAGTGGATCAGGTCGGCAATGGTACCGATCTTCAAATTGTGTTCTTTTGCAAACTCGATCAAGTCCGGCAGACGCGCCATGGTGCCGTCCTTGTTGATGATTTCGCAAATTACCGATGCCGGAGTCAGGCCGGCCATTTCGGCCAGGTCGCAACCGGCCTCGGTGTGGCCGGCGCGCATCAGCACGCCGCCTTTGACGGCGCGCACGGGGAAGATGTGGCCGGGCTGGACGATGTCGGCCGGCACCGCGTTCTTCGCCACCGCCGCCTGCACGGTGCGGGCGCGGTCGGCTGCCGAGATGCCGGTGGTGACGCCCTCGGCCGCTTCGATGGACACCGTGAAGTTGGTGCCGAAGGAGGTGCCGTTGCGGGACGTCATCATGCCGATGTCGAGCTGCTCGCAGCGCTCGGCCGTCAAGGTGAGGCAGACCAGGCCGCGCGCGTGCACGGCCATGAAATTGATCGCTTCGGCGGTGACGAAATCGGCGGCAAGCACCAGGTCGCCTTCATTCTCGCGGTCTTCTTCATCGACCAGGATGACCATGCGCCCTGCGCGCAATTCGGCAACGATTTCCTGGGTACTGGCGATAGACATGTAAATTTCCTCTGAAACAGGCTGATATTGCGCAATCCGCTATTTTAAAGTATTTGCCGCCGGCCCACCGGCTTAACCTTTCCTTAAAGCCCGCCGCCGCATCATTGATTCGGAAACATTGCTGCTAGACTGCCCCATCGATTCCACGGCTCAGTCTGCACCACATGCGCAAAACAACCATACAGGCCCTGATTTTTTCCCTGGCGCTGGCCGCCGGCATAGCGCACGGCGCCATCAAATTGGGCGATCCAATCCCGGTCGGCCCACAAGTCAAAGTGGGCAAGCTGCCCAACGGCCTGACCTACTACATCCAGAAAAACAGCAGGCCCGAAAAGAAGCTGGAACTGCGCCTGGTGGTCAAAGCCGGCTCGATCCTCGAAGACGACGACCAGCGCGGCCTGGCCCACCTGCTCGAGCACATGGCGTTCAACGGTTCGACCCATTTCAAAAAATGGCAACTGATCTCCTACCTGCAGTCGATCGGGGTGAAATTCGGCGCCGACCTGAACGCGTACACCAGCTTCGATGAAACCGTCTACATGCTGCCGATCCCCACCGACAAGCCGGAAAATGTCGACCAGGGCTTCCTGGTGCTGGAGGACTGGGCGCACGGCCTGACGCTCGACGACGCCGACATCGACAAGGAGCGCGCCATCGTGCTCGAGGAAGCGCGTTCCGGCAAGGGCGCCGGCGAGCGCATGAACAAGCAGCTGCTGCCGAAAATGTACAACGGCTCGCGCTATGCCAGCCGCCTGCCGATCGGCGACGAGACGGTGCTGAAAACCTTCAAGCCGGCCGCCGTGCAGCGCTTTTACCGCGACTGGTACCGCCCCGACCTGATGGCGGTGGTGGTGGTGGGCGATATCGAACCGGCGCGCGCGGAAAGCCTGATCCGCGCGCACTTCGGCAAGCTGGCCAATCCGGCCACGCCGCGCGCACGCAATTACGCGCCGATTCCCGCGCGCTCGGCCACCGATGCGCTGGTCATCACCGACAAGGAAGCGTCGAGCAACTCGGTGCTGATCCGCTACCCGGTGCGCCCGGCGCACGATCACTTCAGTTTTGCCGACTACCGCAACAAGCTGGTCGACTCGCTGTTCGCGGCCATGCTGGCGCAGCGCCTGCAGGATCTGACGCAGCAGGCCGACCCGCCCTTCATCGGCGCCGGCAGCGCCCTCTCGCGGATGACGCCGCGCTACCAGTCGTACAGCGCCGGCGCCACCGTCGGCAAAGGCGGCGCGGCGCCGGCGATCGCCGCGCTGGTGCAGGAGAACGAGCGGGCGCGCCAGTTCGGCTTTTCGAACCTCGAGCTGGAACGGGCCAAAAAGGACATGTTGCGTAGCTACGAGCGCATCTACGCCGAGCGTGACAAGAGCAACTCATCGGCCTTCGTCGCCGAGTACACCCGCAACTTCCTCGAGGGAGAGGAAATCCCCGGCATCGAAAACGAGTACCACTACGCGCGCGAACTGGTGCCCGGGATCAGCCTGGCGGAAATCAACCGCTATGCCGGCGTCACCATCCCCTCCGACGCCGCCAAGCTGGTGGTGTACCTCGGTTCGGACAAGCCGGGCGAAGCGCCGACGCCCAAGCCCGCCGAGCTGCTGGCCTGGGCCGACGCCGCCGCGCGCGTGAAGGTGACGCCGCTGCGCGAGAGCGCGCTGGCGGCGCGCCTGATGGAGCGGCCGCCGCCAGCGGGCAGCATCATCACGGAAACGGTCGATGCGGCGCTCGGCACCACCACCTTGACCTTGTCGAACGGGGTCAAGGTGATCCTCAAACCGACCGACTTCGCCAACGACCAGGTGCTGCTATCGAGTTCGCGCCCGGGCGGATTGACCCAGTTCGGCAAGGACGACGTGGCGGCGGCGCGCTATGCCAACGCGGTGGTGGCCAGCATGGGGGTGAGCAGTTTTTCGCCGAACGACCTGCAGAAGGTCCTGGCCGGCAAGGCCGCCAGCGCCTGGGTCGACTTCGGCCAGTACAGCGACAATGTGGGCGGCAACGCCGGCAGCGGCGACATCGAAACCATGCTGCAGATGCTGTACCTGCGTTTCACAAACGTGCGGCGCGATCCAGCGCTGTACCAGTCCTTCATCGGCAAGGAAGCGGAAGGGGCGCGCAACGTGATGGCGCAACCGGCCGCCGTATTCGGCGACGCCGTGACCAGCGCCATGTACGGCGACAGCCCGTGGGTGGCGCGCGCGCCGCGCCCCGACGATTTCGGCAAACTCGACCTCGAACGCAGCGTCGCCTTGTACCGCCAGCGCTTCGCCAGCGCGCGTGGCATGACCTTCATCATGGTCGGCAGTTTCGATGTCGCCGCCGTCAAGCCGCTGCTGGCGACCTATCTGGCCAGCCTGCCCGTGCCCGAACTACCGCTGACGGCGAACGACGTCGGCCTGCGTCCGGCCACCGGCGTGGTGAAAAAGGCGGTGTACAGCGGCAGCGAGCCGAAAAGCCTGGTGGCGCTTAATTTCACCGGGCCGGCCAGCTACAGCAAGGAAGAAAACCTGCGCTTCCAGGCACTGCTGGAAGTGATGAACATCCGTATCACCGACGTCCTGCGCGAGCAGCTGGCGCTGATCTACAGCGGCGGCATGAGCGGCAGCATCAGCCGCATCCCCTACGAGCACTACACCATCGGCGCCAGCCTGCCGACCGGTCCGGAAAAGGTCGAGCAGGTGCTGGCGGCGACCTTCGCTGAAATCGCCCGCCTGAAGGAAAGCGGCCCGGCGCCGGCCGACCTGGAGAAGGTCAAGCAGAACTGGGTACAGGTGCAGCGGCGCGCGATGCGTGAAAATGGCTACTGGCTCGGCCAGCTGCAGTCGGCGGTGACCTACAACACCGATCCCGCCGCCATCCTGACCCTCGAAGAGCGCATCGGCGCCGTCAGCGCGGCCGACATCACGGCGGCCGCGGCGCGCTACTTCAATCTCGACAATTACGTGCAGGTGGTGCTGTACCCCGAGAAAAAAGGCTGACGGCGCAGGGATGAAAAAAGCCGGCATCGCACGCCGGCTTTTTTGTCTTTCATCACGTTCAGCGAAGGTACTTGTCGAACCAGGCAATGGTCCGCTGGCGCTGGTCTTTCTGGTGTTCGGGCTTCCTGATCGAGTGGCCTTCGCCGTCGTAGATCACCAGCGAAGTGGGCACGCCCATCGCCTTCAGGCCGTGCCAGAATTCGGTCGACTGCGCCGGCGGGCATTCGACGTCGCGTTCGCCGACGTAGATCAGGGTCGGTGTTTTGGCCTGCTTGATCGACTCGATCGGCGAGGCCGCCCGGTAGATGGCCGGATCGTCGTAGGCCGAGGCGCCGAAAAACGGGATCATCCACTGGTCGATGCCGTTCTGGCCGTAGTAGCTGATCCAGTTGGCGATGCCGGCGCCGGCGACGGCAGCTTTAAAACGGTTGCTGTGGGTGACGCCCCACATGGTCATGAAGCCGCCGTAGGAGTGGCCGGTCAATCCCAGCCGCTCGCCGTCGACGGGGGCCTGCTTGATGACGGCGTCGACGCCGGCCAGGATGTCGCGCCAGTCGCCGCCGCCGAAGTCGCGCTTGTTGGCGCCGCTGAAGGCGGTGCCCTGGCCGAAGCTGCCGCGCGGGTTCGGCATGAAAATGAAATAGCCCTTGTTGGTCAGCTCGCGGATCAGGGCGCTGCCGCCCTCGCCTTCGGCGACGAAGCGGGGCGTGGCCGCCGCCGCCGGGCCGCCGTGGACGACCACGATCATCGGATACTTCTTGCCCGGCTCGATATTCTTGGGCGACAGCAGCCAGCCCTGGACATTGAAATTGTCGTTGGTCCAGCTGATCGACTTGGCCGACACCTGCGGCTTGTGGCCGTCGTTGTCGCGGGTGATGGGCGCCAGCGTCGGCAGCTTGCCGGCGATGATGCGCGAAGCCGAGCCGAAGTCCTCGACCACGGCGGCGGCCATCGCGCCGTTTTCGCTGAATACGAAGCGGCCGTCGCGCGAGCCGGCTGCAGACACCGGCGCCGACCACAGCGTGCGCTGGGTTTTCGCGTGCGGATCGATGGAAACGATGGCCTGCTCGCTGCCCGCCAGCGCCGAGGCGACGATCTGCCTGCCCTGCCAGGTCACGCCGTTGAACGAGCCGCGGTAGCCGGGCGTGACGTTGACCGGCGTGCCGCCGGACGCCGGCACGGTGTAGACGTCGCCGCCAACCGAACCGAAGTCGCTCATCAAGCCGCCGATAAATGCAACCGTGCTGCCGTCCTTCGACATGCGCGGCATGTTCATCTGCATGGCGGGGGAAGCCAGGATGCGCAGCGCGCCGCTGGCGGCGTCGACGTGGCCTAGCGTCGCCACCCACCAGTTGTTGTCGCCGTTGCCCTTGGCGCTGGTGACCACAAAACCCTTGCCGTCCGGGGTCCAGTCGTATTCGTACACGAAGGTGTCGGCGGGCGACACCAGCCGTGGGTCACCGCCGCTGCGGGCAACGACGGCGATGCGCTGCTCGTCTTCCTCGGCGCCGATCTCACCCACCTGCGCGGCGCCCGCTTCGGTGGCGCCGGTCATTTTCCTGGCGCCGACCGTGGCCAGCAACGCCAGCTGGCGGCTGTCGGGCGACCAGCGCGCCGTGTTGGCCACGCCCTTGATGGTGGTCAGCGCGGCGACCTTGCCGTCGGCGCCGGCGACGTACAGCGTCGCGGTGCCCGCCTTGCGGTCCGAGCCGATGAAGGACAAGGCGCTGCGATCCGGCGACCAGGAGGGGAAATCGTAGCTGCAAGCGGCGCACGGATCGTGCGAGGCCAGCACCTTGCCGGAGGCGCTGTCGCGCACCTTGATGACGGCATGGGCAGGGGTGCTGGCCTGTCCGCCGGACTGTCCGCTGACCGACTCGATGGCGGCGATGCGGTCGCCGGCGCCCGACATGGCCAGTGCGCGGTAGCCATGCATGGCGTCGGCCGCTGGCGATTGTGCAGCGGCGGCCAGCAAGGCCGCCGCCAGGATTGTATGTACAGCTGGTTTGATCATGACGCTTCCTGTGTTCGGATGGACGCTGGGCAATTTTGCCACCGAGAGTCTACGCCAAATCCGGCGTGCGATGGCAGGCGTGGCGGGCCCGCGTAAACAAAAAAAAGCCGCGCCGGCTGCTGCCGGTGCGGCTTTCGCGAACGCGCTCGATCAGCGACTGCGGGTGCCGACCACTTCGATGGTCACGCGGCGGTTTTTCGCGCGGCCATCGGCGCTGTCGTTCGACGCAAGCGGCTGCGATTCGCCCTTGCCTTCGGTGTACAGGCGCGCCTGCGCCAGGCCTTTCGACACCAGGTAGGCCTTGACGGCGTCGGCACGGCGCAGCGAAAGCCTGTCGTTGTACGCGTTGCTGCCGACCGAGTCGGTGTGGCCGACGGCGATCATCACTTCGGTGTTCATGCCTTGCAGCTTGCCCAGCAAATCGTCGAGCGCGGCCTTGCCCTCGGTCTTGACGACCGCCTTGTCGAAGTCGAACAGCGCTTCGGCGGCGAACGATACTTTTTCCGAGACCACTTGCGGCGGCGGCGGTGGTGGCGGTGGCGCCGCCTCGATCACTGCGGCGGCAGGCGCCGCGGCCGGCATTGGCGCCGGCGCCGTGTACGCCCTTGCCGCCGGCCGGCCGAATTTGTACACCATGCCCAGCGAGAGCAGATCGACGTCGCCGCGGTTGCCGACGGCGTCATCGATACGGAAACGCGTCACTTCGCCGCGCACGGCCAGCGCTTCGCTCAACTTGTATTCGAGGCCGACGCCGAACTTGGCGCCGGCTTTTTTCTCGGTGGGGTTCGGATTGGTGACGGCCGCCAGGCGGTTGCCCTCGAAGCGGGTGTTGGTGCGCGTGTACTGCACGCCGGCGCGACCCAGCAGCGAGAAGCGCTCGGTCAGCGGATACTGTGCCACCAGGTCGAGGTTGCCACCGCGGAAGCCGGCTTCGCCGCGAAAGTTGCCGTTGTTCGAGGTGGTCGCGGCGACGTTGAATTTGCCGAGATCGAAATAGCCCATTTCCAGTGCCAGGTAGCGATTGAGCTGCTTGCCGACGAACAGCGAGTAGCCGCGATCGCGCTCGTCGCTGCGCATGCTGGCGATAGTGGCGCCGTTGGCGCTAAGGCTGCGGGCAATGCGCTCCTCGTCGATGTTGGCGCGGGTCTGCCCCAGCGAGGCGCCGGCGTACCAGGCGCTGTTGGCCCAGTCGGGGTTGATGAAGACATCGCTGTCCTGCGGGGCCGCCGCGGCGATGGTCGAAAAGGCTGCGCTGGCAAGCAGTGCGAATTGAAGCATGCTGTTGGTTTTCATCGATGGACTCTTATTTGGCGATTTGGTTATTGCTGAGCGTGACGGCGGCGCCCGACAGCACGCGGCCGTTCAGCAAGGTCGCGTTGTCGCCCACCGTGATGGCGGCTGACTGGCCCAGGATCGAACCCTTGAAGACGCTATTGGCGCCCAGGGTGCTGGCGCCGACCGGCACCCAGCTGACGTTGTCGGCGGTGGCGCCGCCGATCAGCGCGACCGCCGAATTGGCGGTGGTGTTGAGCGTGAGCGCGGTGCGGAAAATGTACACGCCGGGGCCGTTCAGGCTGAGGGTGCCGGTCACGCTGATCGAACCGGCGTAGCAGTACACGCCAGGCGGCAAGGTCAAGCCGCCCAGGTCGATGTCGCCGGCAAAGCTGACGTCGCAATTGCGGCCCTTGGCATCGGTGATCGCGGTTTGCAGATCGGCCAGCGCATTATTGAGGATCGCGCCCGACTGGTAGTTGGTGTAGCCGGGCGCCAGGGTCGGCGCGGTGGTCTGCGAAGGCGAGCCGACATCGCCCGCGATCAGGGTGGTGCCGCCCGAATTGCTGGTCAGCGCAGTGCCGGCCAACACGGCGAAGGTGGAGGCGCTGCGCAGGTTGACTGGATTGAACGCCGGCGGCGGCGTCGCCGCTGCCGTCACGGTCAGTACGCCGCTGCCCGAGCGGCCGCCGGCGCTGGCGGTGATGGTGCTGCTGCCGGCGGCAAGACCGGTGGCGATACCGGTATTGAGCACGGTGGCGGCGGCGCTGTTCGACGACGTCCAGGTGGCGCTCGAGGTGATCACGGCGGTGCTGTTGTCCGAATAGGTGGCGACGGCGATGAACTGCTGGGTGCCGCCGACGGCAACCGTCGCAGTGGCCGGCGAGACGGCGATCGCGCTGATGGTGACGGCCGTGGTGGTGGCCTGCGCATTGGCGGTGCGCCCGCCGAAGGTGGCGCTGAGGGCCGAAGTGCCTGCGGCGACGCCGGTGATCAGGCCGCCGTTACTGATGCGGACCGCAGCAGGATTGGCCGAAGCAAAGGTCGAGGTGCTGGTGACGTCGACGACGGTGCCATTCGAGTAGCTGGCGGTGACGGCCAGTTGGCGGGTGGCGCCGACCTGGAAGGTGGTGGCGGCGGGCGTCAGGGTCAAGGTGGTGAGGGTGACGGCGGGTTGCACGGTCAGGGTGGCGCTGCCCGAGCGGCCGCCGGCGCTGGCGGTGATGGTGGTGCTGCCTGCCGTGAGGCCGGTGGCGATACCGGTGTTAAGGACGGTGGCGACCGCGGTGTTCGACGAGGTCCAGACGGCGGTGGTGGTGATGACGGCGGTGCTGTTGTCCGAGTAGGTCGCGGTGGCGACGAACTGCTGCGCGGCGCCGATGGCGATGGTGGCGCTGGCCGGGGTGACGGTGATGCCGGTGACGGTGACTGCGGTGGCGGTGGCCTGGGCGCTGGCGCTCTGGCCGCCGAAACTGGCGGTAAGCACAGCGCTGCCTGGCGCAACGGCGGTAATGATGCCGCTGGCGGCGACGCTGACGGCGGCCGGAGTGGCCGAGACATAGGTCGAAGCGGCGGTGACGTCGACCGAGGTGCCGTCGGTGTAAGTGGCGGTGGCGACCAGCTGGCGGGTGGCGCCGACCTGGAACGTGGTGGTCGCCGGGCTCAAGGCCAGCGAGGCGACAGTGGCGGGACGCACGGTCAGACTGGCGCTGGCGTTCAGGCCGCTCGATGAAGCGGTGATCGCGGTGACGCCGGCGCTCCTGGCCGTGGCCAGGCCGCCGGCGCCGATGGTGGCGACGGCGCTGTTGGCGGCGCTGAAGGTCGACACCGCGGTGATGTCGCGGCTGGTGTTGTTGTCGAACGAGCCGATCACCGCATACTGCTGGGTGCCGCCGATGTTGAGCACGACCGTCGCTGGCGCCAGCGCAATCGACACCAGTTTGGCAGGCAGCACGGTGAGCGCGGCGCTGGCGTTTTTGCCGCCGAAAGCAGCGCTGATGTTGACGGCGCCTGCGGTGACGCCGCTGGCCAGGCCGGTGGCGTTGACGGTGGCGACGGCCGGGTTCGCCGAGGTCCAGGCCGATTTGGCGCTGACGTCGACGGCCGAGCCGTCGGAATACGCGGCGACGGCGGTAAATTGCTGGGCGGCGCCGATGGCGACACTGGCCGCGGCCGGCGTCACGACGACGCTGACCAGGTCGGCGGCAGGCAGGCCGAGGATCGGGTCGCGGCCCTGGTCGCCACTACCGCCGCAAGCGGCAAGCAGAGACGCGGCCAACAGGCCGGCCGCGCAGATCAGCGCTTTGAGAGTTCTCTTGGGATTCATAATTCGGTGCTTTCGTTGTACATCGCTGTATTTCCGCTGCACTCGTACTGGTTTATACGATGGGTCGGAAACATTTCGTCACGCCAACAGGGGTGAACGCTGCCGAACTATAGCGCTTGCAGGGCCGCGCTTTGGACGGTGGCGCACGTAAGCACACATTTAAAGCTGATTGGAAATATTTAATTTTCTGGCGGAGATAATGTGTTACTGTCGATCTTCATTTGTGCCGGCCACACGCGTTTTGGCGCTCGGCGCGCCGAACAAGACGCGGATCTGCGCTCTGCTCATGGACAAGGCGAGCCGGAGGGTCGAACAAGACGCCCTGCCTCATTAACGGGGCAAGTTGCAAAGATTAATCAGCGCGGCGCTCAGAACGCTAGTGTCCCGAGTTATAAATTCCCTGAATAAATAGGCGCTTTCACCGTTACCTGTAGGGTGCTGCCGGGGCTGTATTTGCACCGCCATCGAACCATTCAATACTGCTGAGGTCCAACCTGCTCGACCAATTCGTGGGAGAACGGCATGGCGCACGGCGGGCAACATCGTCCCAGGTGGAAGCGGCTATTCGAACACCTGCGCGGGTTGAATACTCCGCAGCGTCTGGCCGTATGCTGTTTCATGTCTGCTCTGGTCAACGGCGAGCCCATCGCCGCCCTGATCGACCAGATCGCCCGCGAACACCTGGTTTGTCCCCGCTGCCAGGGCACGGCAATTCACCGCCATGGCATGGCCAATGGCTTGCATCGCTACCGCTGTCAAAGCTGCGCACGCACTTTTAATGGATTGACCGGCACGCCGCTGGCGCGCTTGCGGTTAAAACAGCGCTGGCTGGCGTATTTCGATTGCCTGCGCGATCCGGCCTGCACCGTGCGCAGCGCGGCCGAGAAAGTCGGGGTGCATGCCAATACCAGTTTCAGGTGGCGCCACCGGTTTCTGCAGTGGGCCAAGCTCGACCGGCCCGTTAAACTGGCTGGGATCGCCGAGGCCGACGAAACGTTTTTGTTGGAGTCGCAAAAAGGCGAAAAGCACCTGCAGAGAGCGCCGCGAAAGCGCGGTGGCCCTACCGGCAAATGCGGCAAACCCGACATACCGGCAGAACTGGTCAATATCGTGGTGGCGCGCGACCGCGGCGGGCAGACCATCGATTTTATCGCCGGGCGCGGCGCGCTCACGGCCAAGGCTTTGCAGCAGCACCTGCTGCCGAAATTAGCACCCGATGCGCTGCTGGTGAGCGACGCCAACGCCGCCTATAAAACGTTTGCGCGCCAGGCCAAGATCGCTCACCGGGCCGTCAATCTGCGGCGCGGCATGCGGGTCGA
>JAQGNM010000110.1 GCA_028291845.1 Massilia sp.
TAGAGCTTTTGACAGCCCACCCCAGGGACGAGGTGTTCTAGAGCTAGCAGCAATTAAGCTGCGAGTGCGTACGAGTTATCGTTTGCAGTTAAGTTTTTCAGGTTGTATTTACGAGGTAGCCCGCCCTCGGTATGCCCTGCGCTGCTTTGCAACCCACGTCGAAACCAGGTCGCCCCCACAGAATGATCATTGTATCGCAAACCGGGAGTGTGTGCGATGTATGTACCGTGCGGTTGTCAAGACATCTTCGTTGACGCGAAGTAAGCGTGAATAGATCCAGACGAGCTTGCGCCCGCGAGGTCGTCAAGCCGGGGTGGTGGCGGCCAGTTCCTGCAAAGTACTCAGCAAGTCTATCGGCGATTCCAGCAGGAAATCGGCGCCCCACTGTGCCGGATCCACCGCGCCGCAGTAGCCCCAGGCGCAGGCGACGGTGACCATGCCGGCGGCGCGGCCGGCCTCGATGTCGCGCTGGTCGTCGCCGACGTACCAGCAGTGTTCCGGCGCCACGTCGAGGCGGCGCGCGCCCTCGAGCAATGGGGCAGGGTGCGGTTTGCTGAATCCTGTGGTGTCGCCGGAGACGATGCAGCCGGCGTGCGACAGGCCGATCTGCGGCATCAAGGGATCGGTGAAGCGCGACGGCTTGTTGGTGACCACGCCCCAGGCCATGCCGGCGGCGCTGATGCCGTCGAGCAGTTCGACGACGCCGTCGAACAGGGTGCTTTCGACCGCCATGGCGTTCTGGTAGCGCTCGAACCATTGCACCCGTAACTCTTCAAATCCCTCGTCGGCAGGCTGCAAGCCGAAGGCGGCGCCGATCATGCCGCGCGCGCCGGCCGAGGCGGTGGGGCGCAGCACCGCATACGGGGTCGGCTCCAGGCCGCGCTGGGTGCGCAGGTAGTTGACGGCGGCGGCCAGGTCCGGCGCGGTGTCGGCGAGGGTGCCGTCGAGGTCGAACAAGATGGCACGCGGTGCCGGCGTCGGAAGAGGTCGGATCATGAAGTTCTAAAAGTAAAAATTACAGCGGCTTGGAACAGGCCACCATGTAGTTGACGCTGGTGTCGGCGTTGAGCGAATACACCTTGGTCAGAGGGTTATACGTCATGCCCTTCATGGCGTCGAGTTGCAGGCCCGCCTGGCGGACGAATTGCGACAGCTCGGCCGGGGTGAGAAACTTGGCGTAGTCGTGGGTGCCTTTGGGCAGCATGCGCAGCACGTATTCGGCGCCGATGACGGCGAACAGATAGCTTTTCGGATTGCGGTTCAAGGTCGAAAAAAACACGTGGCCGCCGGGTTTGCACAGGGCGGCGGCGGCGCGCACGATCGATGCCGGATCGGGCACGTGCTCGAGCATTTCCATGCAGGTGACGACGTCGTACTGGCCCGGTTCACGCGCCGCCATGTCCTCGGCGGAAATCAGTTCGTAGCGCATCGTCACGCCCGCTTCCAGGCTGTGCAGGTCGGCCACTTTCAAGGCTTTTTCGGACAGGTCGATGCCGGTCACGTCGGCGCCTTTGCGGGCCATCGATTCGGCCAGGATGCCGCCGCCGCAGCCGATGTCGATTACCTTGCGGCCATTGAGCAGGGCGCGCGCGTTGATCCATTCCAGGCGCAGCGGGTTGATGTCGTGCAGCGGGCGAAATTCGGACGTCGGATCCCACCAGCGGTGGGCGAGGTCACTGAACTTGGCGATTTCGTGGGGGTCGGCGTTTGCATTCATGGGGGGAATAATAGCGGGTATTTGCGGGTGTTGGCGAACCGCTGGGAAGCAACATAAAAAAACCCCGCCGGAGCGGGGTTGTTTGCGAAAGCGGCGAACCGCTGTTCAATTATTTGTTGCGGGTACCGACGACTTCGATTTCCACGCGACGGTTCTTGGCGCGGCCGTCGGTCGACTTGTTGTCGGCTACTGGCTGCTTCTCGCCTTTGCCTTCGGTGTAGATGCGGTTCGCTTCCACGCCCTTGCCTTGCAGGTAAGCCTTGACGGCTTCGGCGCGGCGCACCGACAGCTTCTGGTTGTAGGCATCGGTACCGATCGAGTCGGTGTGACCGACGGCGATGATCACTTCCAGGTTCATGCCGGCCAGCTTCGAGGTCAGGTCGTCCAGGCTGGCTTTGCCGGCTGGCTTCAGAACAGCTTTGTCGAAGTCGAAGAAGGCGTCAGCCGAGTAGCTCACTTTTTCCGACACGGCCACTGGCGCCGCTGGCGCTGGTGCCGGGGCTGGTGCGGCTGGTGGCGGCGCGATCACTGGTGCCGGCGGCGCGACGCACTTGCCGTTTTCCAGTTTCTCCGGCTCGACGCACAGCGGCAGATCGCAACCTGGCACGGCGTCGGCCGGGGTCCAGTAGCCGGTTCTCCAGCACAGGCCGAACGGGTTGCGGGCGATGATGCCGCGCGCATCCTGCACGTAGGCGCTGTAAGGCGAGTTGGCCTTGATGTCGACGGTCAGTGGGGCGTACGGTGGGGCGGTCGGCGCGCTGCTCTGAGCGAAGGCGCTGCCGGCCATCGCTGCGGATGCGGCGAGAACGAAGGTGGCTAATTTATTCATATTTCTTGTTCCTTTCGGGGGGGTAATATCCGCAGCAGACACTGCGCAACTGGCGTGAATGATCAGAATAATAACATCACAATAAGCTGTGTTCGATTCCTGCTTGCGAAACAGGCAATCAAATTCCCGGCCATTTTGCCACACCATCAGTGACGTACGACGACACCATGGTTGTTTCGTCAGCCCTTTCTCGGTGCACGTTGTTTCCTTGCAACATATCATTTATGCACCGTGAAGGTGCTTGACAAGCGCGCCGATGGTGCGGATTCGACCATATTGCCCCACTGTTGAATTGTTCTACGGCTATTCGCGACATGGTAAAATCCTTCGCTTGCAGCGCCTGCAAGGGCGTCCGCGCCGCTTGAAGCATAACCATATATAGCCTGAGACCAGCCCCCCGCAATGGATCAATTCGCAAAAGAAACAATTCCGATTTCCCTCGAAGAAGAGATGCGCAAGAGCTATCTCGATTACGCCATGAGCGTGATCGTCGGCCGCGCTTTGCCGGATGTGCGCGATGGCCTCAAGCCGGTGCACCGCCGCGTGCTCTTCGCCATGCACGAGATGAACAACATCCATACCCGGCCGTACGTCAAGTGCGCCCGCGTGGTCGGCGAAACCATGGGTAAGTACCACCCGCACGGCGATGCCTCGATCTACGACACCCTGGTGCGGATGGCCCAGGATTTTTCGCTGCGCTATACCCTGGTAGACGGCCAGGGCAACTTCGGTTCGATCGACGGCGACTCTGCCGCGGCGATGCGTTACACCGAGTGCCGCCTCGATAAGATCGCCAGCGAAGTGCTGGCCGATATCGACAAGGACACGGTCGACTTCCAGCCAAACTACGACGGCAAGGAAAAAGAGCCGACGGTGCTGCCGACCCGCATCCCGAACCTGCTGATCAACGGTTCCTCCGGTATCGCGGTGGGCATGGCGACGAATATTCCGCCGCACAACATCACCGAAACCATCAACGGCGCGCTGCACGTGCTGCGCAACCCGGATTGCTCGATCGACGAATTGATCGAGATCATTCCAGCGCCTGACTTCCCTACCGCCGGCATCATCCACGGCGTCTCCGGCGTGCGCGACGGTTACCGCACCGGCCGCGGACGGGTGGTGATGCGCGCCAAGACCCACTTCGAAGAGTACGGCAAGGATGGCGGACGGATTGCCATCATCGTCGACGAGCTTCCTTACCAGGTGAATAAAAAGTCGCTGCTCGAGCGCATCGCCGAGAACGTGCGCGATAAAAAACTGGAAGGCATCAGCGATATCCGCGACGAGTCGGATAAGTCCGGCATGCGCGTGGTCCTCGAGCTCAAGCGGGGCGAAGTGCCGGAAGTGGTGCTGAACAATCTGTACAAGCAGACCCAGCTGCAGGACACCTTCGGCATGAACATGGTGGCGCTGGTCAATGGCCAGCCAAAACTGCTGAACCTGAAGCAGATGCTCGAATGCTTCCTGGCGCACCGCCGCGAAGTGGTCACGCGCCGCACCGTGTTCGAACTGAGAAAAGCGCGCGAACGGGGCCACATGCTGGAAGGCCTGGCCGTTGCGCTGGCCAACATCGACGATTTCATCGCCATCATCAAGGCGGCGCCGACGCCGCCGGTGGCCAAGACCGTACTGATGGCGCGCGCCTGGGATTCGTCGCTGGTGCGCGATATGCTGCAGCGGACCGCCGAAGGCGGCGTGGC
>JAQGNM010000135.1 GCA_028291845.1 Massilia sp.
GCTCGATGTGGTGCGCGGCTTCGCCCTGCTCGGCATTTGCGTCATGAACATCGAGTTTTTCAACCGCGCCATGTCGACCCTCGGCACCGGCATGCCGACCGGGCTGACCGGGATCGACTGGCTGGCCTCCTACTTTGTCGCCTATTTTGTGGCCGGCAAATTCTGGACCATTTTTTCGCTATTGTTCGGTATGGGCTTCGCCGTCATGCTGACCCGCGCCGAGCGGGCCGGGCGCAGTTTCCTGAAACCATATATGCGGCGCATCGCCGCCCTGGCCGTGTTCGGCGCGGCCCACCATATCTTCCTGTTTGCCGGCGACATCCTGTTCAGTTACGCGGTGGCCGCCACCTATCTGCTGGTGGTGCTGTATGCCAAGCCGCGCTGGCTGCTGCTGGCGATCGCCATCGCCCTCGGCGTCGCCTGCATTCCCGGCGCCGGTCCGGCCGCCGGCCCGGCGGCGTTTGCGCTGGCCTTCTCGGGCATCATCGCGCTCTACCTGAGAAGCGACAAGCGCATTGCCAGGCTGCCGGCGGCCTCGTTCACCATCGCCGTGCTGGCAATCGTCGCCGTCATCGCTGAGGTGGTGTTCTGGGTTGCGCCAGGCTTGCCGACCCAGCCGCGCGGCCCGATCGCCGCCGCCGCCGTACTGTTCACGATCCTGGCCGTGCTGTCGAACAAGTTCCGTGAGCCGGTGGTCTCGCGGACCTGGCGCGCCGGCGTCGCCGTTTATGTGCTGTTCGGCACCATGCAGCTGATCGGCGGCATGGCCGATTATTTCACCCCGCCGGAAAAAGCCGTGCCGGTCGCCGCCGTCACCACGCCAGCCGCTGCCGCTGCAGTCCCGGCAGCGGCCACCAAGCTTGCCGCCAACGCCGCCGACAAGAACAAGGCTGCCAAGGCGGCCCCAAAAACCGACGCCGAGAAAAAAGCCCAGGAAGCCGCCGACAAGGCCGAGCGTCTGAAGAAACGCGCCGACAAGGCCGCGCTCGAACAAAAAGTCATGAGCCGCGGCAGCTACTGGGAACTGGTCAAGCTGCGCGCGGCAGATTACGCCGAACGGGCGCCGGGCGAATCGGGCTTCGCCACACTGCTGATCGGCATGTTCCTGCTCGGTACCTGGTTCATCCGTGCCGGCGTGATGGAAAACCCCGCCGCCCACCTGCCCCTGTTCCGCAAATTTGCGTTTGTCTTCCTGCCCTTCGGTATCGCCCTCGGCGTTGCCGGCAGCTTCATCGCCACCAGTCACGTGCCCGGCGCCGAGCACGACGGCTTCATGCTGGCCAATGCCATGCTCATGCTGGGTAATCTGCCGGCCTGCCTGGGCTATGTCGGCATGGTGGTGCTGATGCTCAACAGCCGCTCGGTGTTCAACAACATCAAGGTGCTGGCGCCGTTCGGCCGCATGGCGCTGACGAACTACCTGATGCAGTCGCTGATCATGGGCTTGTTCTTCCTCGGCCATGGCATGGCGCTGTACGGCATGGGCCGGGCCGCCCAGCTCGGCTTTGCCGCCTGCCTGCTGGCGGCGCAGATCGTGTTCAGCCACCTGTGGCTAGCCAACTTCCGCTACGGCCCGGCCGAATGGCTGTGGCGCGCGGTCACCTACATGAAGTTGCCGGCGATGCGTATCGAGCGCGAGGACATGCCGATAGCGGCGGCTGCATAATAGTAAAAAAGGCTCCCGAAGGAGCCTTTTTTACGAGTACCGATGTTATGCGTAGCTACGCAAACGCATCGAAAACTCTTGCAGCGATTTGATACCCGAGGCCTCGGCGCGTGCGCACCAGTCTTGCAATTGATGCAGCAACTGGTCCTTGGTGAAATGCGAACGTTCCCAGATGGCGCCCAGTTCGACGCGCATATTGTGCATGGTCTCGAGTGCCTTGCTGTGCTCGAACAATTCGATCAGCTGCAATTTATGGGAGGGCTCCAGCTTGGCCGGCTCACGCTGCAACAGCTTGCGTGAGGACTTCAGGAAACGCTTTTCCAATGCCGCCTTGTTGCGCAGGTGATCGACCTCTTCATGCCAGGCATGCTTCAACGATTTGGCATATTTTGCCATCACGTCGTAGCGATTGGCGATCACCGATTGCAGGGTGTCGAAATCGGCAACCAGCTTGCCTTGCGCAAACTTCGGCTCAGGCGCCACTTTGCGCACCTTGGCCAGACCCAGGGTTTCCAGGATGCGGATGTACAACCAGCCGATATCGAACTCGTACCACTTGCTCGACAGCTTGGCCGAGGTCGCGTAGGTGTGGTGATTGTTGTGCAGCTCTTCGCCGCCGATCAGGATGCCCCACGGGATGATGTTGGTGGCGGCGTCGGTGCAATCGTAGTTGCGATAGCCCCACCAGTGGCCGATACCATTGATGATGCCGGCGGCCATGATAGGAATCCACAACATCTGCACCGCCCAGATCGACAAGCCGATGATGCCGAACAAAGCAATGTTGACAACCAGCAGAATGGCCACGCCTTGCATGCTGAAGCGGGTATACAGGTTGCGCTCGATCCAGTCGGTCGGGGTGCCATGGCCATATTTGTCCATGGTTTCCTGGTTTTTCGATTCAGCGCGATACAGTTCGGCGCCTTCGAAAAACACTTTCTTGATGCCGCGCGTGACAGGACTGTGCGGATCCTCTTCGGTATCGCACTTGGCGTGATGCTTGCGGTGAATGGCAGCCCATTCCTTGGTGACCTGGCCGGTGGTGAGCCACAGCCAGAAACGGAAAAAGTGACTCGGCAATGCGTGCAGCTCCAGCGCCCGGTGGGCCTGGTGGCGGTGCAAGTAAATTGTCACCGCGGCAATGGTGATATGGGTAACAACGAGCGTGTAAGCAATAACTTGCCACGCCGACAATTTAAAAATGCCGCCGTCCAGAAAACCGAGTGTCGCCTGCATCATGCTACTTAACAAATCCATTACCTCTCCAATAAGGGGTGCAATAACAATATCGTGCCGGCTTTCGGTGAGCCGGTCAGCAGTCGATCATTTTACGCGCTTCCTTCAGAGGAAATGCCGTTTCACGTAGTCAATTCGTGACAGTTTGTGAGATATTTACAAGCGCCGCGGCGATTTGCTTATCGACTTGCTCAGGAGTGAGCGCTGCTTTTGCCAACTTGATATCGCCGGACTCGACCAACCGGTAAATCCGCTGATTGATTTCGGAAATCACGCCGCCCCGCCCGCTTTCCGGATCGACGATCCAGAAACCCAGCTCCAGTTCGAAGCCATCCGGCTTGAAGCTGTTCAATGATACCGCCGGCGCCGGCGTCTCCTGCACGCGCGGCACGCCGGCCGCCACCGATTGCAGCAACGGAATGACAACGTCAAGATCGCTGCCGTAAGCAACCGTCAGCACGGTGGAACCACGGATATTGCGCGATGACAGCGACTGATTCTGCACCACGGAGGAAATCAGCATTTCGTTCGGCAACACGGTGTCGACCCCGTCGAGTCCCTTCAGCACGGTGTAGCGCGTGTTGATCTGGCTGACGATGCCGCTGTATTTGTCGACCGTGATCATGTCGCCGATCGACAGGCTGCGTTCGAGCAGGATCACAAATCCCGACACATAATTGCTGGCGATTTTTTGCAGGCCCAGGCCCAGGCCGACGCCGAGCGCGCCGCCGAACACGGACAGCACCGTCAGGTCGATGCCCACCAGCGACAGGCTTACCAGCACCGCCACCACGATCAACAAGGCCCGGCTGACCCGCGCCAGCACCACCCGCAGCGACATGTTCAGCCCCTGCACGCCCATCAATCTCTCGTCGAGCGCGGCGCCAGCCCACAGGGCCAGCATCAACAACACCACGACCGACGCCGCTGCCTGCAGGATATCGGCCAACGGCACCTTGTTGCGGCCGATCGGCAAGGTGGTGTGCTCGAGATAGCGAATGATGTCCGGCCAGACGCCGGTGATGTACAGGGCGACAGCCACCCACACCACCAGGGCGAACACTTTCTCGAAGGTCTGGAACGCCGCACCGAGCTGTTCGCTGCCGCGCGCGAACACCCGCCGCAACAAATAAAAGGCGGTGCGGATCAGCACGAACGACGAGGCCAGCGGCACCGCGACATTTAAGATGTTGACGTGTTGATAGTTCCCGAGGACATAGCGCGACAAGGCCAGGAAGCCGAGAATCAGCAGCGGCCCCAGCACGCGGGCAAAGCTGCGCACGGCGACGTGGCCGCCGGTACCGCCATTGGCGGCATCGCTGCGCCGGCGCACCTGGGCGCGAATGAAACGGGCCAGGCCCCAGCCCAGCGCGATGCTGGCAACGATGGCAAACGCCTGCCACAACACGCCGGGCTCTTGTAAATCGCCGATCAGATCGGACAGCAGTCGTGGCAGTCGCATGTGGGTGATTACTCGTCGGTGGCGGCGGCGTCGCCTTCGGTTTCCTCGTCATCCTTGGGCTTGGGTGCGCGAGGCGGCAGCGGCTTGCGCTCGAGCACGGCGGCAAAAAAGCCATCGGTGTGGTGTTTATGGGGCAGCATTTTCAGATAATCGCCCATTTCCAGGTCGATTTTTTGCTCCGCCAAGACTTGGCTCATCGGCACCAAGGTAAATTCTTCGTGTTGCGCGAGGAATTGTTCGACGATCTGGTCGTTTTCTTCGTCGAGCAGGCTGCAGGTGGCGTACACCAGGCGGCCGCCGCCTTTCAGCAAGCGGGCGGCGCCGTCGAGAATCGCCGCCTGCTTTTCCTGCATTTCCGCGATCGCGGTTTCCTTCTGGCGCCACTTGACGTCGGGGTTGCGGCGCAGGGTGCCCAGGCCGGAACATGGCGCATCGACCAGCACCTTGTCGATCTTGCCGGCCAGACGTTTTACTTTTGCATCGCGCTCGTGAGCGATCTGCACCGGATGCACATTCGACAAGCCGCTGCGGGCCAGCCGCGGCTTCAGCTTCGCCAGGCGCTTCTCGGACACGTCGAAGGCGTACAGGCGGCCGGTGTTGCGCATCGAGGCGCCCAGCGCCAGGGTCTTGCCGCCGGCGCCGGCGCAGAAATCGACCACCATCTCGCCGCGCTTGGCGCCGACGATTTGCGCCAGCACCTGGCTGCCCTCGTCCTGCACCTCGATGGCGCCATCTTTAAAGAGCGGCAGATTTTGCAGCGATGGCTTCTTCAGCACGCGCAGACCCAGCGGCGCGTACGGCATCGGCTCGGCGGCGATCGGCGCTTCGGCCAATTTCGCCACCACCTCGTCGCGGCTGGCCTTGATCGAATTGACGCGCAGGTCGAGCGGCGCCGGTTGATTCAAGGCATTCGCCAGTTGCAACGTCTCGGCTTCGCCGTACTGGGCGACAAACTTGTCGAACAGCCATTTCGGCAGGTTCGATTGCATTTGCGCCGGCATCAGG
>JAQGNM010000144.1 GCA_028291845.1 Massilia sp.
GGCTTGATCGTGCTGTGCGGCCGCTACGAAGCGGTCGACCAGAGATTGCTCGACAAAATGGTCGACGAGGAAATCAGCCTCGGCGACTTCGTGCTGTCAGGCGGCGAATTGCCGGCGATGGCGTTGATGGATGCGGTGGTGCGGCAGTTGCCTGGTGTGCTCGGCGACGATGCGTCGGCGATCGAAGACAGTTTTGTCAACGGTCTGCTCGATTCTCCCCACTACACCCGTCCCGAGAATTACGAAGGGGTGGCGGTGCCGGCGGTTTTAATGGGCGGCAACCACGCCGAGATTGTCAAGTGGCGGCGCCAGCGCATGCTCGAGGCGACCGCGAAAAAACGCCCGGATTTGCTCGAGGCGGCCCGTGCGGCGGGACAGCTGAGCAAACAGGATGAAAAGTTTTTGGTGGATTTCGCAAAATCCCTACTGTAGTACCCGGCGGGCATGTTGCCCGTCCGTTTCAACCCCATCCTCTACCGGGCAAAGAAGCAAGCAGCGCCGGCATGATGGTAACAGGAGTCATAAAATGAACTTGATTCAAACTCTCGAGCAGGAAGAGATTGCCCGTCTGGGCAAGACCATCCCTGACTTTGCACCAGGCGACACCGTCGTCGTCAACGTCAACGTCGTCGAAGGCACCCGCAAGCGCGCCCAGGCATACGAAGGCGTGGTCATCTCCCGTCGTAACCGTGGCTTGAACTCGAACTTCATCGTTCGCAAGATCTCGTCCGGCGAAGGCGTCGAGCGTACGTTCCAGCTGTATTCGCCACTGATCGCTTCGATCGAAGTCAAGCGTCGCGGTGATGTCCGTCGCGCCAAGCTGTACTATCTGCGTGAGCGTTCGGGCAAGTCGGCACGTATCAAAGAGAAGCTGCCACAACGTCGTGTTGCAACGCCGGCAGTCGCCAAGTAATAATAGCGACAGCGTTGCGAAACGAAGACCGCCGGATGACCGGCGGTTCGAAAAAGGCATCCATTGGATGCCTTTTTTCTTTTTGAAATGAGGACCGGCTTTGCCCAAGCTTCCCTTCGACCCCGAGCAGTTACCGATCGACAGCATTGCCGGCGAGGCCGCGGTGGCGCCGGAGCGCCTGACCATCGAAGCGCTGCGCCGGCGCTTTGCCGCGCCACCCCTGTGGACCCCGGAAGAGCTGGACGAATCGGTGGGCCGCCGCCCGGTGATGACGCCGGCCGCCGTGCTGATCCCGCTGGTCGACCGTCCGGACGGCGTGACCATGCTGCTCACGCGCCGCACCGACCACCTGAACAACCATCCTGGCCAGATCAGTTTCCCCGGCGGGCGTGCCGAAAAATACGATCGCGGCGCCAGCGAGACGGCCTTGCGCGAGGCGCAGGAAGAAATCGGCCTGGCGGCCCGCCACGTCGACATCATCGGCACCTTGCCCGATTACCTGACCGGCACCGGCTACCACGTGGTGCCGGTGGTGGGACTGCTGACGCCGCCATTTTCGCTGGCCGCCGAGAGCAACGAGGTGGCCGACATCTTCGAGGTGCCGCTGGCATTCCTGATGGACGGCGCCAACCACCAGCGCCTGTCCTACGTGCTGCCGGCCGGCGGACGGCGCCGTTTCTATGCCATGCCTTACGAAAATTTCTTCATCTGGGGCGCCACTGCCGGCATGATCCGCAACCTGTTTCATTTTCTGCGCGCTGAGTGAAGTGCTGGATGTGAAGTACTGATGCCCGAGGCGGCGGTGATCGCAAGTTGATTCCGCACCATCTCTGCGCTATCGTAGCGGGCAAAGCAGTATTGCTGTTTTTTTAAGGACGTTCGATGACTTTTCTCTCCATTCTGTGCGCGCTGCTGATCGAGCAGTTAAAACCGCTGCGCTCGGATAACATGATTTACGCCGAGATCAAAAGTTTCGCCATCCGCATGGAAACCTGGTTCAACGCCGGCAGCCCGTCCGACGGCAGGCTCGGCTGGTTTTTGATGATCGGCGCGCTGATGGTGCCGACCGGCGCCATTTATTGGGTGCTCAACCACTACAACCTCACCTTTGCCGCGTTTGCCTGGAACGTGCTGATCGTCTACCTGACCCTGGGTTTTCGCCACTACAGCCATTATTTCACCTCGATCCAGATCGCCCTCAACAGCGGCGACGAAGCCACCGCGCGCGCCTTGCTGGCCGACTGGGCCAAAATCGACACGGTCGGCATGGACGCCGGCGAGCTCGCCCGCATCGCCGTCGAAAAAGCCCTCGTCACCACCCACCGCAACGTGTTCGGCGTGTTCTTCTGGTTCCTCATGCCGCTCGGGCCCGCCTGCGCCGTGATGTACCGCGTCGCCGAATACCTGGCGCGCGCCTGGAACGAACCGGACCACATGCACAACGAAGCCTTCGGCCAGTTCGCCGCCAAGGCGTTTTACTGGATCGACTGGCTGCCGGTGCGCATGACCGCGGTGGCTTTCGCCGTGGTCGGCAATTTTGAAGATGCCATCTACGCCTGGCGCAATTTCGCCCACCGCTGGGTGGATGAAGCCAAGGGCATCATCCTCACCGCCGGCGGCGGCGCCATGGGCGTGCGCCTCGGTTCGCCGTATGAAAACGCCTCCGGCATCGCCTTGACGCCTGACGCCGCCACCGTCGATTCGAGCGAAGTCGACGCCGAAGTGCTGCCCGGCGTCGAGCCGAACGTGCGCGCCCTGCAAAGCACCGTGGGCCTGGTGTGGCGCGCCTTGCTGCTATGGATGATGATATTGTTGCTGTTGTCCGGCGCCGTCTGGCTGGGTTAAGTTCAGGGCAGGGGGAGACGGGCCGGTGCCGCCGCAGGGCGCCCGCCCATAAAGGGGACTTCAAGTCTTCTATAAGATATAATACTGCGTCAGCCGCCCGCGCGCGAAGCGTAGCACCGTCGAATCGTCGCACCGTCGAAACGTCGCACCGTCGAATCGTCGCACCGGGCCCTTCCACGCCGCATTCTCTGTCGAGACCCGTCGCCCCATGGCCGAAACACCGCAAACCATTATCGATGTCGCCGAGGAGTTCTTCATCCTCGGCGTGACCAGCGACGGCAAGCAATTTCGCCCCAGCGACTGGGCCGACCGCTTGAGCGGCGCCATGTCCTGCTTCCAGCCGGAAGGCTCGAGAAACGCCCGCCTGGCGTTTTCACCGTACGTGCGCCCGACCATGCTCAATGGCGTGCGCGCCGTCGTCGTCGACAAGGCCCTGAAAAACATCGAGCCGCTGGCGTATCACTTCGTCGTCGATTTCGCCAAGGACAATGATTTGCAAGTGGTGGAAGCGTGTGAAATTCCGGATAACAATCCCAACAATCCAGCCAAGCTGAAGAAGTAGCAGCCTTCCATTCCGCCGAATCCCGTCTATTCTGTTTGAATACATGCGGCATGCCGCCGCCGGGAGATCATTATGCGCATCGGCGAAATCTGTACCACCTTCACCATTTATTGCACGCGCGACGATTCCGTCCAGGACGCCGCTCTCAAAATGCGCCAGCACCACGTCGGCGACCTGATAGTGATCGACCAGCCCGATGACGACAAGGTACCGGTCGGCATCATCACCGACCGCGACATCGTCGTCTCGGTAATCGCCCTCGGGCTCGACCCGGCCAGCCTGCTGGCCGGCGACATCATGAGCGACGACCTCGACACCTGCGGCGTCGACGACGACGTCTACGAAACCATCGAACGCATGCACCGGCGCGGCGTGCGCCGCATGCCGGTGGTCGACGCCAGCGGCCGCCTGGCGGGCATCGTCAGCGCCGACGATCTACTGGGATTTCTGGCCGAGGAAATGAGCGAGCTGGCGCGCATCGCGCCCCATCAGCAGGCACAGGAAAGAAGGGCCCGCCACTAAGTCGTCTCTAAGGTCTCTCTGCTACTATCGGGCCATGCGCCTTGTGTGCCGCCACTGGCGCACGGCCGATCACGCGAGAGACCATGACTTTTTCGAACTGCGCGCGCCATGTGTGCGCCGCCGTACTGCTTGTCGCATGCGGCGCCGCCACGGCGGCCCCCGCCGCACCTGCCACCCCTGCCGCCCCTGTCAAACCCGTCACCCTGCCCAAGGGCGTCACCCTTGGCCCCTCGGTCGAAGGCATCACCGAGTACCGCCTGCCGAACGGCTTAAAAGTGCTGCTGTTCCCCGACACCTCGAAACCGACGATTACCGTCAACGTGACCTACCTGGTCGGCTCGCGCCACGAGAATTACGGCGAGACCGGCATGGCCCACTTGCTGGAACACCTGATGTTCAAGGGCGCGCCGACCAACCGCGACATCACCAAACAGTTTGCCGAGCGGGGCATGCAGTTCAACGGCACCACTTCGCTCGATCGCACCAATTACTACGAGGTGTTCCAGGCCACCGGCGACAACCTGCGATGGGCGCTGCAGATGGAAGCGGACCGCATGACCGGTTCCTTCATCGCCCGTAAAGATCTCGATTCCGAGATGACGGTGGTGAGGAACGAATACGAGAGCGGCGAGAATTCGCCCTCGTCGGTGCTGATGAAGCGCCTGCAAAGCGTGGCCTACGACTGGCACAGCTACGGCCGCTCGACCATCGGCAACCGCAGCGACATCGAAAGCGTCGGCATCGGCAACCTGCAGGCGTTTTATAGAACCTGGTACCAGCCGGACAACGCGGTGCTGCTGGTGGCCGGCAAATTCGACACCGGCGCGACGCTGGCGTACATCGCGCAAAAGTTCGGCGCGATCCCCAGGCCGCGCCGCGAGCTGCCGAAGTTCTGGACGGTCGAACCGACCCAGGATGGCGAGCGCTCCTTCGAAGTACGCCGCCAGGGCGACGTACAGATCGTCGCGCTCGGCTACCACGTGCCGTCGTCGCTGCATGACGACAGCGATGTGCTGGCGTTTTCCGCCGATATCCTCGGCAACGGCCCGGCTTCGCGCCTGCATAAACTGCTGATCGACAGCGGCATGGCCAGCCAGGTGTTCTCGTTCGGCCAGACCGGCTATGCGCCCGGCCTGCAGGTGTTCGGCGCGGTGGTCAAAAAGGGCGATGCGGCCGACAAGGTGGCCGCCGCCATGACCGGCGCCATCGAAAATTTCGCCGCCAAGCCGCCGACCACGGAGGAGATGGAGCGGGTGCGGCGCAACATCAACAATGAGATCGACAAGAGTTTGAACGACCCGCAGCGGGTCGGCGTGGCGCTGTCGGAAGCGATCGCGCTGGGCGACTGGCGCTTGTATTTCATCGGCAGGGAGCGCGTCAACACCATCAGCGCGCAGGAAGTGGCGCGGGCCTCGGGCGCCTACCTGCGGCGCGACAACCGCGTCACCGGTTATTTTATTCCGGACGATGCGCCGCGGCGCGCCGAGATCCCGGCGGCGCCGGCGGTGCAGTCGCTGCTGGCCAATTTCAAGCCGAAGGCGGCGTCGCTGGTGTCGGAAGACTTCGATCCCAGCCAGGCCAACATCATGGCGCGCACCAGGCTGCTGACGATCGGCGGCGTGCGGGTGGCGCTGCTGCCGAAGAAGAACCGGGGAGAGTCGGTGTCGGTCGAATTCGTCCAGCATTTTGGCGACGAGAAGTCGCTGTTTGGCAAGGGCGCGGTGCCCGCCTTGACCGCCTCGATGCTCGCGCGCGGCACCACCAGATATAACCGCGTGGCCCTGACCGACGCCTTCGACAATCTGCGCATGACGGGCGGGCCGCACCAGTTCGAGACGACCCGCGGCAATCTGGCCGACGCCCTGCGCCTGGCCGCGCATGTATTGAAAGAGCCGAGCTTTCCGGCCGCTGAATTCGAGCAGTTGCGCTCGCAAATGCTGGTGGCGATCGAATCGAACCGCAGCGAGCCGCAGGCGGTGGCCTCGCGCGCGCTGGCCGAGCACTTCAATACCTACCCGCGCGGCGACGTGCGTTACGAAACCACCATCGACGAGGACCTGGCCGACACCCGCGCCGCCACGCTCGATCAGGTCAAGGCGTTTCACCGCGATTTTTATGGCGCCAAACCTGCGGAACTGGCCATCGTCGGCGATTTCGACATCGATGCCATCGTCCCCGTCATCGAGGACCTGTTCGGCAAGTGGACGCCGGCGACCCCGGTAGCGCCGGTGTTGCGGCGCTTCGATCCGGTCGCGCCGGTGCGAAAAGCGCTCGACACGCCCGACAAGGAAAACGGGTTTTATATCGCCCGCCAGAACCTCGACTTGAACATCGACGATGCCGATTATCCGGCCCTGATGATCGCCAATTATATTTTCGGCGAAGGCGGCCTGAAATCGCGCCTGCTCGACCGCATCCGCCAGAAGGAGGGCCTGTCGTACGGCGGCGGCTCGCAATTGTCGGCGGGCGAACTCGATCGCGCCGGCGTTTTCATGATTAGCGCGATCGCCGCGCCGCAAAACCTGGCGAAGGTGGAACGGGCGGTGAGGGAGGTATTGGCCAGCACCCTCAAGGGCGGCTTCACCCAGGCCGAGCTGGCCGGCGCCAAGTCCGGCCTGATGCAGCAGCGCGTGCAGAACCGCGCCGAGGATGCCGTGCTGGCGGCCGGCTGGGCTGCCTACCTGTACCGCAACAAGACCTTTGAATGGAGCCGTCAGTTCGAGCAGAAATTGATGGCCGTGACTTTGCCGCAGTTGAATGCCGCCTTCCGCAAGGCGATCGATCCGGCAAAGTTGACTGTGGTGACCGCGGGAGACGGCAAGAAGGCAGGATCTGCAACGAATTAGTCAAAGGTTTGTTGCTTTAATGTACTGGCTGTTTGCTTGTCGGGTCGGCGCGCAGTATGATATTGCCGTGGAGAACGAATTGGTTCTCTTGTTCAACAACGGAGTAGGCAATGGTCGGCAAGATGAAGCAACAGCACGAAAAAACCTTTGATGGCAAAGTGGCCATGGTCACCGGCGCCGCTGGCGGCATCGGCCGCGCCGCGGCGCTCGCTTTCGGGCGGGCCGGCGCGTGCGTGGTGGTGGCCGACACCTCGGTGGACGGCGGCCACGCCACCGCCGCGATGATCGTCGAAGCGGGCGGCAAGGCCCTGTTCGTGCAGGCCAACGTGGCGCGCGCAAGCGACGTCGAAGCGCTGATCGACAAGGCGGTGGCCTATTATGGCCGCATCGACTGCGCCTTCAACAACGCCGGCATCGAAGAGGAAGCGGGGCTGCTGGCCGAGTGCGACGAAGCGTGCTTCGACCGCATCATCAACGTCAACGTCAAGGGCACCTGGCTGTGCATGAAATACCAGATCCGCCAGATGTTGAAGCAGGAGGGCGGCGGCGCCATCGTCAATACCGCCTCGGTGGCCGGCCTGGTGGGGGCGCCGACGCAATCGGCGTATGCCGCCAGCAAGCACGCGGTGGTCGGCATGACCAGGACCGCAGCGGCCGAGTATGGCGGCTCGGGCATCCGCATCAACAGCGTCTGCCCCGGCGTGATCAACACGCCAATGCTGGCGCGCGCCCTTGGACGCGAGCCGGAGCGCGAGCGCAAGCTGAAAAACCTGCATCCGATCGGGCGCTTCGGCGAAGTGTCGGAGATCGCCAATGCGGCGCTGTGGCTGTGTTCGGAGCAGGCGTCGTTTGTGACTGGCCATCAGTTGACGGTTGATGGTGGCTTGACCGCTATCTGAATCAGCGCCGAGCGTAGGGGGGACTGGCACTTGCTGCCTGGGCCATGCTTGCATCGCTAATGAGCATACATGGGACAGGCACATGTGCCAGTCCCCCTGCTGCCCACTGCTGTGAACGCCTCCGTTTACTTCGGCCGTGGCCTTTTGACGCGCCGATCCGGCTTCGACAAAGTCCCCGCCCGTAACTCCCCCACCGCCGCCGACACCGAGCGCGCGACATTTCTTACTTCTTCCTGAAACGCCTGATCGGCATCGAACACGTCGTGGCTCTCGGCATACGACTCGTAGTAGCCGATAAAGCGGTCGAGTTTGGCCGAGGTGCCGGCGTCGATCAAGCCCATCCAGTCGAGCCAGTCCGACAGGCCGCGCCGCACGCCCTCGATGCCGGCGACGTCGCCGTGCACCACCAGGCCGTAGACGCGGTCGGCCAGGTGCTTGGGGTAGTCCCAGCCGGCCAGTTCGAGCGCCTTGGCTTCTTCGGCCTTTTTGCCGTGGGTGGTGGTGGGGTCGGGATTGCCGCCGTCGGCGCATACCAGGCGGTCGATCATCAGTTTTAATACCGCCGGCGTCTGGTACCAATACACCGGGGTCATGATGATCACGCCGTGGGCGGCCACCCATTTTTCATAGATTTCGTTCATCCAGTCGCTGGTCTGGTGCAGCGAGTGATTCGGGTAGCAGCTGCACGGCCAGTGGCACAGCGGCATGGCGGTGGAGGCGCAGCCTTTGCACGGGTGGATGTGATGGTCGTAATCCGAGGTCAGGCGGCTGAGGTCGAGGAGCTCGACGTCGATGTTGTCGGCCTCGAGAATCTCGCGCGCCAGCTGGGTCATGCGGAAGGTTTTCGACATTTCTCCGGGGCAGGTGCCGTCGTTGCGCGCCGAGGCATTGATCAGCAGCACGCGCGAGCGGGTGGCCGGGTCCTTTTGTTTGGCGTCCAGCGCCAATAAACTGTCGCGCGCCGCTTTCCATTCCACCGACATGTCGTAGTCGGGATCGGCAAATTCAGGCCCCGCCTTGACCGTTACCGGCGCCTTGCGCGACTGCTGGTAATTGGCAAAGGCGATTTCTTCCACCTTGGCCAATTCGGCCGCAACCGCCTTGAAGCGCGGGTCGCTGAACGAGCGTTTGAATACCAGGTGAAATTCATCCTTGCCCAGTTTGGCGGGGGCTTGTCCCTTGCGCACTTCTGTCATCTGCCGACCCGATCCATTGTGAAATATGTGGATCGAGTATCTGCTAATTGCCGGCCGCGCATGGTTCGCCAGCTAACGCATGCGTACACAGCCGTGACGGCAGACAAAAAAAGCGGGCCGGGCGATTGCCCGACCCGCTTTAGCGGCACTGCGGTGACGCGGCTTACTTGCCGGCAACCGGGGTCGCAGCAGCTGTGGCCGCGGCTGGTGCAGCGGCGCCGGCCGGCGCGCGGTTGACCCACAGCGCCCAGTAGCGCGCCAGGTCGGTGGCGCCGTCGTCGCCCTTGATCGATTCAAAGGTTTTCAGCGCTTCAGCCTTGCGGCCGGCCTTGGCGTAGGCGATACCCAGGCGCAGCTTGTAATCGTCAGGACGCTTGTTGATGCCCTTGGCGACGCCTTGTTCCATCAGCGGAATGCCCTTGTCGAACTGGTCCATCGTGACGTAGGCATAACCGAGGTTGACCAGGCCGGCACCGTCCTTGGCCTTGGCGGCGCTGGCTTCGCCGCTGGCGATATTCTTGGCATCGTCCGCCGCGCCCTTGGTAGCGCGATCGCGCAGCTGCTTGTGCTTGGCGGCGTTGGCGCCGGTGCCCAGTACGCCGGCCGCGTAACCGGCATCGATGACTTTTTTCGCTTCGGTCGGGAAGCCGGCTTGCAGGTCCAGCTCCGCCAGTTCGACATACTCTTCCGGCGCCATCTGTTTGACCGCCATCGACTGCAGACGCAGGATGTCGATGTCATGGGCCTGGTTGTAGCCCGGCTTGGCCGGCACGCGGTGCAGCAGGTCGGTCCAGTAGTCGTCGGTCGGGTACAGCGCCACCAGCTTTTCCAGGGTGCTGACGTAGACGGCGTTGTCCTTTACCTTGGCGGCGGCGCTGGCCAGCAGGCGCAGATCTTCGGCGCTCGGCGTCTGGCCGGCTTTTTCGGTATCGGCAATGGCCGGCACCAGCAGCGACTTGGCGGTGGCGAAGTCATTGCTCAGGTAGTAGGAGCGGATCAAGGCCGGCGTGACTTTGGCCGGCGTCGTGCTTTCTTTTTGGTAACGCTTGAACCACTCGATGGCTTTTGGATAGTTCTTGGCGTTGTAATAGGAATTGCCCAGCGCCTGGATGAATTCGGCCTGGTCGACGGGCGCCAGCTTGCCCGAGTTGATCACGCTTTCCAGCGACGCGGTCAGCATGGCGTCGTTGTTGGTGGCCGAGGCCAGGGCGATTTTCATGCGGTCGAGCACATAGGTCTCGTACGGCGTTTTGGCCGGAAACGCTTCGGCCTGGGTGACGCGGTTTTGCAATTCAGCGTAATTCTTGTCGGCCATCAGTTGCTTGACGGCGGCCGGATCGAGCAACTTGAACAGCTCGGGACGGACCGTGTCGGCAGGCGCCGCGGCAGGGGCGGCGGCGGGCGCCGGGGCCTTTTGCGCGTGGGCGCCGCTCATCAACGCGGGCACGGCGTTCAGGCCGATGGCGGCAAGCATCAGGCTGATGCGGGCAAGGCGGAATTGGGACATGGACAACCCTTCATTCAAAGACAAACATAAAATACGCTCGACTGCGTCCGGTTCGCGCGCCGGCGTCGATGGCGGCCAATTCGCTGACAAAAAGACAACAGCGCGCGGAAGTGCGTATTGTCCCATAAGGCCGGGTCCGCCGCTTCAATCGTGTGCAACAGATTGTGACCGGCCGCAATGACGGCGGCAGGCCCGGCGCCTCAGCGAAAGCCTGGCACCGGCGCCCGTGCGCCCGCTTCGATGGCCCCTAGCAGCCAGCCATTGACCGCCTCCAGCGCCGGTGCGGCGAAGCCGTAGGTGATCAAGGCCGGGGCATCGATGTCGAGCGCCTGGTAGGGGTTCCACAGGGCCAGGTGCAAATCGGGCTTGAACGCCGCCTTGGCCGCTGGACCGTAGCGCAGCCGCGAGGTCGACGCCAGTATGGTGAACACGCCGTCGGCGGGCAGGCTGGCCCAGTCAAAATGGTCGGCGTCGGCGTAGGTGATCAGGTCGACCTGGTACAGCCGGCCGAGGGAGGCGGCCAGCTCCGCTGCCGGGACGCCTGGCTCGGACACGCCGTCGCTGGCCCGGTCCTGGCGCATCACCAGCCGCACGCGCGCGCCGGCGGCGGGCGCGTGCGGCGCCCCCTTGACGGTCAGCGCGCGCCGCCAGCCCTCGGCCATCACGACGCGGTCGGCGCCGTCCTGCGGGTAAGCACCGGTGGCGCAGGGATGGCGGGCGGCCAGCGCATCGAGGCGGCGCAGCTTGGCGTCGACATCGGCGCGCTCGAGGGTGCCGTCGTCGATGGCGGCGGCGATGGCGGCGATGGTCGCTTCCTGATTCTCGGGCGAGCCCAGCGCCGTCACCATGTCGGCGCCCGCCGCCAGCGCCATCACGGCTGCGTGGCCGGCGCCGAAGCGGTGGGCGATGGCGTGCATGGCCATGTCGTCGGTGATGATCACGCCCTGGTACTGCCACTGCCCGCGCAGCAGATCGGTGAGGATCTTGCGCGACATCGTCGCCGGCAGCTCGGCGTCCAGCGTCGGGTAAACGATATGCGCCGTCATCATCGCCGGCGCGTGGGCGGCCGCCTGGCGGAACGGCGCCAATTCGAATCGTTCGAGTTCGGCCGGCGGCTTGTCGACGGTGGGCAGGTCGCGGTGCGAGTCGACGCTGGTGTCGCCATGGCCGGGAAAGTGCTTGACGCAGCAGGCCACGCCGGCGCTCTCGCTGCCGGCCATCCAGGCCAGCGCCAGTTCTGTGGCGCGCTGCGGATCGGCGCCGAACGAGCGCTCGGCGATGATGGGATTGCGCGGATTGTTGTTCAGGTCCAGCACCGGCGCGAAGTTCCAGTTGAAACCGAGCGCTTTGACGGCGCGGCCGACGGCGGCGCCGGTGCGGCGCGCCAGATCGATGTCGTCGGCCGCGCCCAGCGCCATCGCCGATGGCGGCGCCGGCACCCAGGTGGCGCGCACCACGGCGCCGCCTTCCTGGTCGAGCGCGATCAGCGCGGACTCGCCCATGACGGCGCGCAGGTCGTCGTTCAGGCGGGTCAGCTGGGCGGCGTCTTGCATGTTGTTGCGGAACAGGCAGGCGCCGCGCACCGCGTTGGCGCTCAAGAAGGCGCGGGTGGCCGCATCGAGTTCGGTGCCGCGGATGCGCACCATGATCAGGCGGCCTGCAAGCTGGCGGGAGGTGGTTGGCGTCATGCTGTTAGTTGGTCCTGGTGACTTTGCTCAGGTGGCGCGGGCGGTCCGGGTCCATGCCGCGCGCCTCGGCCAGCTTCGCGGCCATCACATAGAACGACTGGATGGCGACGATCGGATCGAGGTCGGCGGTGGCGGCCACCGGCAAGGTGAGGTCGCGTTCGGCGACATCAGAGGGTGCCGCGAGCAGCACGCGGGCGCCGCGCCCGCGCATTTCGCCGGCCAGCTGCAGCAGTCCCGCCTGCGCCGGGCCGCGGGTGGCGAAGATCAGCAGCGGATAACCTTCCTCGATCAGCGCCATCGGGCCGTGCTTGATCTCGGCGCCGCTGAAGGCTTCCGCCTGCAGGCTCGAGGTTTCCTTGAATTTCAGCGCCGCTTCGAGGGCGACCGGAAAACTGATGCCGCGCCCGACCACCATGATGTTGCGCGCCGGCGCCAGCACCTCGAGTGCGGCCGACCAGTCGGCCTGCGCGCCGGCGGCCAGCGCCTCGGGCAGCGCCTCCAGCCCCGACTTCAGTTCGGCATCGTTCTGCCAGTGCGCCACCAGGCGGGCGCCGGCCACCAGGCTGGTAATAAAACTCTTGGTGGCGGCCACGCTGTGCTCCTTGCCGGCGTGCAGCGGCATGGCCCATTCGGCAGCCTGCGCCAGCGGCGATTCGATGTCGTTCACCAGCGCCACCGTGGTGGCGCCGCCGTCCCTGAAATAACGGGTCGGCTCGACCACGTCGGGGCTCTGGCCGGATTGCGAGATGGCGATCGTCAGGGTGTCGCGCGTGACCAGCGGCGACTTGTACAAGGTCAGCAGCGACATCGGCAGCGAGGCGACGATGCGGCCCAGGCGCGCCATGATCAGATAAGCGCAGTAGTTGGCCGCGTGGTCCGAGCTGCCGCGGGCGAGGGTCAGGGCGGTGTTGAAATTGGTGGAGCGCAGCTTGCGTCCCAGCTCGGCGTAGCGGTCGATGTCTTGCGACAGTTGGCGGGCCACGCAGTCGCCTGCGGACAGGGCTTCTTCCAGCATTTTAGAGCTCAACGGCTTCTCCTTCGGTATACACGGCCTGGATGTGCAGGTCGCGGTTCAAGACGACGATGTCGGCAAAGCAGCCGGCGGCAAGGCGCCCGAGCTCGGCTTCGCCCAGATAGTCGGCGGCGTTGGTCGAGACGCGGCGCGAGGCGTCCGCCAGATCCAGACCCAGTGTTTGCACCAGGTTGCGCAGCGCCTGGTCCATGGTCAGGGTGCTGCCGGCCAGGGTGCCGTCGCCCAGGCGCACCCCGCCCATGCATTTGTGGACCACCTGGCGGCCCAGCATGTATTCGCCGTCCGGCATGCCGGTGGCGGCGGTCGAATCGGTCACGCAGTACAGGTGGGGAATCGCGCGCAAGGCCACCTTGATGGCGCCGGCGTGCACGTGCAGCAGGTCGGGGATGATCTCGGCATACGAGGCATGCGCCAGCGCCGCGCCCACCATGCCGGGGCTGCGGTGATGCAGCGGGTTCATGGCGTTGAACAGGTGGGTAAAACCGGCGGCGCCGGCCTCCAGCGCCGCCACGCCGTCTTCATAGGTGCCGGTGGTGTGGCCGATCTGCACGCGCATGCCGGCGCTGGTGAGCGCGCGCACCAGGTCCAGGTGGCCGGGCATCTCCGGCGCCACCGTGATCAGGCGCAGCGATGCGTGCTGGCGCAGGGCGTCGACGTCGGCCATGCTGGCCACCGCGGCGAAGTCCGGCTGCGCGCCCAGCTTGCCCGGATTGATGTACGGCCCTTCCAGGTGCACGCCGAGGATGCGCGCGCTGCCGGCGCGTGGGGCGGCGCAGGCTGCGCCCACCGCTCGCAGGGCGCTGACGATGTCGCCTGGCGGCGCCGTCATGGTGGTGGCCAGCAGGCTGGTGGTGCCGTGTTTGGCGTGAACGGCGGCGATGACGTGGGCGGCGTCGCCCCCTTCCATCACATCGCGGCCGCCGCCGCCGTGCACGTGCAGGTCGATGAAGCCGGGCAGGATGAAAGGATCGCCGTTGGCGCCGGGGTCGGTGGCGCCGCCGTCGATGACGCCGATGCGGCGGTCGAAACCGATGCTGCCGTGGACCCAGCCGTGCGGGGTGAGGATATTGCCGGTGATGGTTGTGCTCATGGCGTTGCAGGGTTCAGCTGTCTGGTGATCATGCGCAGGGCGCCGCTTGCGGCGTCGCCTTGCGGCGCCTTGCAGCGTGCGGCCAGCGTCGGCGGCAGGTAGGCGCGCAGGGGTTCGCCGAGGCCGCCGCACAGGGCCAGCGGCAGTTGGCCGGTCGGGTCGAGGGCGTGCGCCAGGCTGGCCACTTCCAGGCCTGCCGCTTCGAGGATGGCGCGCGCGCTGGCGTCGCTGCCGGCGTGGGCCACCACGATCGGCGCCAGTTCGGCGTAGGCGGTCTGGTTGGCGCGTCCGAGCCAGACTTGAATGGCGTCGCGGCGTTTTTGGCCCACTGCGTGGCCGACCGCGCCGCAAGCTGCGATCAGCGCTTCGGCAAAGGCCGAGGACGGGGCGCGGCCGTCGACCACCCGCTCGACCAGGTTGATTGCGCGCAGGCCGATCCAGCCGCCGCTGGCTTCGTCGCCGGCCGGAAA
>JAQGNM010000174.1 GCA_028291845.1 Massilia sp.
ACCGGCGTGCCGTCCGGCGTCATCGGCCGCAGGCCGCACCAGAACAAGCCTTTACTGGTGTCGCCGCCGCGCGGGAACAAGTCGGTCACCGAGTGCTCCAGCGTGTCGCGCCGGGCTTGGCGCAAACTCAAATCGTAGCCGGCGATTTCCGCCGTGCCGCCCACGCGGATGCGGTCGCCCAGGCGGGTGATCGCCACCTTGAAGGTCTCGTCCATCACCGTCGATTCAGGTGCCCCTGCGGCGTCGACCACGGGCATGGTGATCGAATAGCCCTTGACCGGGTACACCGGGATCTTGATGCCCAGCTGGCGCGCCAGCAGCGGCGAATAACTGCCCAGCGCCAGCACGAACGAATCGGCCGTCAATTCGCCTGCCGAGGTCATCACGCCGGTGACCTTGTCGCCCGCTGTCGTCAAGCGCTCGATGGTGACGCCCTGTTTGAAGATGACACCGAGCCCTTTTGCCAGCTCGGCCAGGCGTTGGGTGAACTTGAAACAGTCGCCGGTTTCGTCGCCCGGCAACTGCAGGCCGCCGACGAATTTGCCGCGCACGTTTTTCAGGGCAGGCTCGTAGGTTTCGCAACCGGCAGCGTCGAGCAGTGCGTACGGCACCTTGTACTGGTCGAGCACGGCGATGTCGCCGGCCGAGGCGTCGAGCTGCTTTTGGGTGCGGAACAGCTGCAAGGTGCCCTTGCTGCGTTCATCGTAGGCGATGCCGGTGTCGGCGCGCAGCTGCACCAGGCAATCGCGCGAATACTCGGCCAGGCGCACCATGCGGCCCTTGTTGACCTGGTAGCTTTTCTGGTTGCAGTTGCCCAGCATCTGGAGCATCCAGCGCCACATGGCGGCGTCGAACGCTGGCCGCAGCACCAGCGGACTATGCTGCATCAACAGCCATTTGACGGCCTTGGCAGGCACACCCGGGCCGGCCCACGGCGCCGCGTAGCCGGGCGAGACTTCGCCGGCGTTGGCGAAACTGGTTTCCATGCCGGCGGCAGGCTGGCGGTCGATGACGGTCACTTGGTGGCCGGCCTTGGCCAGAAAGTAGGCGGAGGTGGTGCCGATGACGCCACTTCCCAGAACGATGATTTTCACGGAGATCCTTGCGCAGATGAGAGAGCGGCCGGCGCGGCAACCGTTGCGCTGCCGGGCGGGTTAGCGGGGTAGCGCAGTTGGTCGAGCCATTCGAGCAGGGGAATCGTGGCCGGCAGCAGCGGCGACACGCCGACCGCTCCCTGCCACGCAAAAGCCTGTCCCTCCAGGCTTTGCGGCTCGCCGCGCCAGGCGCGGCTGATAAAAAAGTGCAGTCGCACGTGGGCGTGTTCATACACATGCTCGACCCCGCACCACTCGAAGGCGCTGTCGATGTGCAGCCCCAGCTCCTCGACGAATTCGCGCTGCAGGGCGGCGAACAGGTCCTCGCCCTGCTCGACTTTCCCGCCGGGGAATTCCCAGTAACCGGCATACGGTTTACCGGGCGGGCGCTGGCCGAGCAGCACGTCGCCATTCGGCTGCATCAGGATGCCGACGACGACGTCGATCGGCCCAGCCTTGCGATCGCGCTCGGAATCGATCACCGGATTGCTCACCCCTGCGGGCCTTCGGCCAGCTTGCCGGCATAATCCTTGGCGAACTGCCAGGCCACCCGGCCCGAGCGCGAGCCGCGCTGCAGGGCCCAGCGCAGGGCGTCGGCACGCGCCGCCTCGATGTGCGCCGCATCGACACCGAAACTGCCCAACCAGTGGCCGACGATGTCGAGATAATCGTCCTGTTTGAATGGGTAGAACGACAGCCACAGGCCAAAGCGCTCGGACAGCGAGATTTTTTCCTCGACCGTCTCGCCCGGGTGCAAATCGCCATTGTCGTCCGACGAGTAGCCGCTGTTGTCGCTCATCCGCTCCGGCATCAGGTGGCGGCGATTGGAGGTGGCGTAGATCAGCACATTGTCCGACTGCGCCGCGACCGAGCCGTCCAGCGCCACTTTTAACGCTTTGTAGCCGCTCTCGCCCTCTTCGAACGACAGGTCGTCGCAAAACACGATGAAGCGCTCGGGGCGGCCGGCCACCAGCTCGACGATGTCGGACAGGTCGGCCAGGTCGGCCTTGTCGACTTCGATCAGGCGCAGGCCGTCCTTGGCGAACTGGTTCAGGCAGGCCTTGATCAGCGACGATTTGCCGGTGCCGCGCGCGCCCGTCAACAGCACGTTATTGGCAGGACGCTTGTGCACGAACTGGCGGGTGTTTTGCTCGATCTGCAGTTTTTGCGGCGCGATGTTGTGCAGGTCGTCGAGCGTGATGGCGCCGGTGTGCGCCACCGCCGCCAGATAGCCGTGGCCGTTTCTCTTTTTCCAGCGAAAGGCGTAGCCGAGGCGCCAGTCCGGCTCGCGCGGAACGCCTGGCGGCAACACGGCTTCAACGCGCGCCAGCAGGGCTTCGGCGCGCACCAGGAATTGTTCGAGTGGCGTCATCGGGTCAGGAGCGGTAGTCGGCGTTGATCGTCACGTAGTCGTGCGACAGGTCGCAGGTCCACACCGTGGCGGCAGAAATGCCGCGGCCGAGCGTCACGCGCACCAGGATCTCGCTTTGCTTCATCACGCGCTGGCCGTCGGCTTCCTGGTAATCCGGATTGCGCCCGCCGTTTTTCGCCACCCAGACGTCGTCCAGGTACAGATCGAGCTTGTCGACATCGAGGTCGTCGACGCCGGCGTAGCCGATGGCGGCGAGGATGCGGCCCAGGTTCGGGTCGGACGCGAAGAACGCGGTTTTCACCAATGGCGAATGGGCGATGGCGTAGGCGATCTTGCGGCATTCTTCAACGCTGCCGCCCTGCTCCACCGTGATGGTGATGAACTTGGTGGCGCCTTCGCCGTCGCGGATGATTTGCTGGGCCAGGTTGCGCGAGATATCGGTGACCGCGTCGCGCAGGGCGATGTAGTCATCCGAATCGACGCTGTCGACGGTCAGAGAACCGGCGCCGGTGGCGATCAGCATGAACGAATCATTGGTCGAGGTGTCGCCATCGATGGTGATGCAGTTGAACGACTGGTCGGCGGCGTGGCGCACCAGCTGCTCGAGCACCGGTTGCGCCACCTTGGCGTCGAACGCAAGGTAGCCCAGCATGGTCGCCATGTTCGGCTTGATCATGCCGGCGCCCTTGCTGATGCCGGTCATGGTCACCGGATGCCCGCCGATCACCACCGTGCGCGAGGCCGCCTTCGGCTGGGTATCGGTGGTCATGATCGCTTCGGCGGCGTTGAACCAGTTATCCTGCTTCAGATTTTCAATGGCGGCGGGCAGGCCGGCGACGATTTTTTCGACCGGCAGCGGTTCCAGGATCACGCCGGTGGAAAACGGCAGGATCTGTTCGGGCGCGCAGTTCAGTAGTTCGGCCAGCGCGGCGCAGGTTTGCCGCGCGCGCGCCAGGCCCTGTTCGCCGGTGCCGGCGTTGGCATTACCCGTATTGACCAGCAGCGCACGGATCGGTGCGCCGCCTGCCGCCACCTTCGCCAGATGGGCCTTGCTCAACTGGACAGGCGCGGCGCAGAAGCGGTTTTTGGTAAACACGCCGGCGACGGTAGCGCCATCAAGCAGGCGCATCACCAGCACGTCCTTGCGGCCCGGCTTCTTGATGCCGGCCTGGGCGTAACCGATCTCGATGCCGGCGACAGGTTTCAGTTCAGCGGCGACGGGCAGCGGGGAGTTGACGGCCATGGCAATCTCTATCTAAAAAAATGGGAAGTGGAAGCCGCTATTGTAACGCGTCGCTTGCGGAACATCATGCGCTTGCGTTTGTCTACCCGCTAACTTAGCCCGCCCTTAAGCCCGGATCGGCCGGATGACTTTCCCGATTTTGTAGTTGATAATGGGAAAATATTTTCAACTTGTTCATTCAACGTGAAACCTACCCTACTGCTGGCCGCCGCCTTCTGCACCGCCGCCCACGCCGCTCCGGCGCCGGCGCCCAGGCCGGCGCCGCCCGGTCCCGTGATCGAGGCGATCACCGCGCTGGCGCAGGAAGTGAGCAGCAATACGCCGGCGTCGACGCCGCTGCAGCAGCGCCTGGACGCGCTGCTGCAGTTTCGCCCCACAGCGGCCACTGCCGCCAAACTGACAAAAATCTACGGCAGCACGCCGCCGTGGACCTTCAGCCGCACGCCGGCCAAAGGGGGCGCCAGCGAATACCACGGCGCGCTGGCGCCGCTGCACTTCAGGGGCGCCGACGGCAGCACGGTGGACTGGGACAAGATCTCGCTCGAACTGGGCATGCGCAGCGACGGCAATGCCATCAATTTCATCGGCGGCACCCGCAATATCGCCAGCAGCGACAGCAAGGTACGCATTGCCTTGCGCGACATGGCGTTCGAAGGTCTGCAGCATCGCAGCGCCGACAATCTGTGGTTCGGCGGCGCGTTCATCGATATCGCCAGCGTCAGCTTCGAACCGGTCGGCGGTGGCCAGCGCGTGGCTTTCGAGGGCATCCGCACCGACCAGCGCATGGTCGACCAACAAAGCCGCATCGAACTGGCCTACCAGTTGGGCGTGCGCCGCATCGCCGTCGGCGCCGACGGCATCGACAACGTCAAGCTGCACACCCGGATCACTGCGCTCGACCGCCAGACCATGCTGGCATTGCAGGCCGAAGGCACGCAGCCGCTGCCGGCCGGCGCCACCGTGCAGGAACGCCAGGCGCGCCTGGCGCCGCTCTTGAAAACCATTGCGCACGGCGCCGTCCGCGCCGGCACCGCCCTTGAGATCGATGAGCTCAGCGCCAGTTTTCACGGCCAGCCGCTGCGCGCCAGCGGCCGCATTTTTCTCGACGGCGCGGTCGATAGCGACGCCGACAGCCCGCAGGCGCTGCTGAAAAAACTGGCCGTGAAATTGTCCGTCAAGGCGCCGCTTGCGCTGCTGCGAGAAGTGAGCAAGTCCATGGCGGCGCTGCAGGTGCGCGCGAAAAATCAGGGCAAGGACGATCCGCAGGCGGTTGCCCAGCTGGCCGCCAGCATCAACGACATCGCCCTGGGCAAGATGGTCTCGAGCGGTTTTGTGCGCGTCGACGGCGACATGCTGATCAGCGACATCGATTACAGCGCCGCCAAGGGCGGCTGGCGCGTCAATGGCAAACCAGTGGCGGCCCCAAACATGGCCGGCGTGCCCGCCTTCGCCACCGCCTCGCCGCAGATGATGCAGGCGCGCCGCATCGACGAGCGCTGCACCCTGCCCGACTATCCGGCCGATGTGATCGCCGCCGACGCGCCCCTGAGCCTGACCATGCGCCTGCTGGTGAAAGCCGACGGCAGCGTGCGCAATGTGGTGCTGTCCACGCCGAGCACGCGGCCCGATTACGACCAGCAGGTGCTGGCCGCGGCGGCCCGCTGCGTCTACATTCCAGCGCTGCGCAATGGCCAGCCGGCCGATGCGCCGGTGCTGTGGAAGGTGGCGCGCGAAGCAGGCAGCAAGCACCCGTAAGGCGCTTCAGTCAAATCAGCAGGAGACACGTCATGACCGACACCCAACGCGACATATTAAGCACCTGCTTCTCGCTCGCCATCATCGTGCTGGCGGCCTTCGTCACCCAGCGCTTTTTCCTGCCGGTGGTGTGGGCCGGCATCCTGTGCATCGCCACCTGGCCGATGTTCGCCCGCATTTTGCGTGCGTTTGGGGGCCGCCAGATCATCGCCGCCCTGGCCGCCACCGTCGTCGCCGCCCTGATGTTCATCGTGCCGCTGACGATCGCCCTGACCGAGGCCGCGCGCGAAGCGCCGGCGCTGGCCGCGCTGGTCGCCGACGCCAACAACAACGGCCTGGCGGCGCCCGCCTGGCTGCTGCACATCCCGCTGGCCGGCCCCGCCATCCACGACTGGTGGACCACCACGCTCGGCCAGCCGCACGGCATCGCCCACCTGCTGCAGGACGGTTCGGTGGCGCGCTTGAAAAGCGCCAGCGAAGTGCTGAGAAACCTCGGCGCCCACCTGATGCACCGCCTGATCGACATCGGCTTCGCCTTCGTCACGCTGTTCTTTTTTTATAAGGACGGCCCGGCGCTGGTGCGCCAGTTCGACGCCATCGGCAGCCACTGCGTGGGGCGCGTGCGCTGGCACCTGTACGCCACCAAGGTCCCCACCGCCGTGCGCGCCACCGTCAACGGCCTGGTGCTGGTGGGCCTGGCCGAGGGTGTGCTGCTGGGGATCGTGTATGCCTTTGCCGGCGTGCCGTCGGCGGTGCTGTGGGGCGCCGCCACCGGCATTCTCGCCATCATTCCCTTCGGCGCCCCGGTCGCGTTCGTCGCCGTCGCCGCCGTTCTTGCCATCGGCGGCCACATGGTACCCGCCATCGCGGTCATCGCCGCCGGCACCATCGTGCTGTTCGTCGCCGACCATTTTGTCCGGCCCACCATCATCGGCAACGCCACGGCGCTGCCGTTCCTGGCGGTGCTGTTCGGGATTCTGGGCGGAGTCGAGACGCTGGGGCTGGTGGGGCTGTTCATCGGGCCGGTGGTGATGACCTTGTTCGTCACCCTGTGGCACGAGGAGAATTTGTTTGGACCTGGGGTCAAACCAGGCCGTTAAAAAATTCGGCAGGCATTCCCCGAGGCGAACGATGATATGAATCGGGGTTGCGTAAACTGAAAAATCCCCGGCTTCGCCGTAATGCCAGTCACTTAAGCACGAACGCAAGCATGGGACAGGCACCTTCGGTCCGAACGCGGCCCGGCCAGTCCCCCTACGTTTGGCGCCGCCGCGCCTCACGCAGCAGGGGGACTGGCTCCCATCGGGTGCCTGTCCCATGCCTCCGTTCCACGACAATGAGCTTAAGTGACTGGCATTATCGGCGGAGCCGAGGTTT
>JAQGNM010000175.1 GCA_028291845.1 Massilia sp.
CTGCTCGACGCCCACCGCCAGTGGTTCAAATCGGAGATCGGCCTGGGCGTGCGCGAAATGCCGCTGGACGATTCGATTTGTAAATTCGTACTGCTGGAAAACGAGCGCATGGTGGTCCCGGACACCCATGATGACACCCGTTTCAGCTGCAATCCCCTGGTCACCGGCGAGCCCGGCCTGCGCTTTTATGCTGGCGAATTGCTTATGTCCAATGAAGGTTTGCCGCTTGGCACCTTGTGCGTGCTCGACACCAGACCGCGCCCGCAGGGATTGACGGCCTTGCAGGCGCTGACCTTGAAAACCCTGGCGCAACAGGTGCAGACGCAGCTCGAACTGCGCAAGGTCGTGCACGAACAGCAGCTGTTGCTACTGGAACAGCGGCGGATGCATGCTGAGCTGCAAGGCGCGCAGGAGCGCAGCCGGCTGGCCACCGAAGCGGCCGGCCTGGGCATGTGGAGCTGGGATCCGCTTGCCGGCGTGATCGGTTGGGAAAACCAGCGGCCCTACGACATTATTGGCCTGCCGGTCAGCGCCGGCCCCCCCAGCGCGAGCGAGTTCATGCGCGACTTTTTGCTGCCGGACGATGCGCCCGGGTTTGCCGCCGCGATCGCCGCCACCGTCCAGAACGGCGGCCAGTTCCATTACGAATGCCCGATCCGCCGCACCGACGGCGAAGTGCGCTGGATCGATTTTGTCGGCAAGGCCCAGCAGTCGGTCGATGGCGCCGCGCCGTGCATCCTCGGCGTGGTCAGCGATATCACCACCCGCAAGCTGGCCGAAGTGGCCTTGCAGGAAAGTCGGCAGCGCTTCGAAAACATCGTCAGCCAGGCCGCCACCGGCGTGCTCCAAGCCGATCCCGCCGGACAGATCACCGCCGTCAATGAGAAGTTTTGCAGCATGCTTGGTTACACCGGCGCCGAGCTGTCGGCCATGAGCGTGGTGGACATCACGGCGGAACCGTGGCGCGCGCCGACCCTCGACGGGCTGAGCGCGCTGGCGGCGGGTCAGGAAAGCGTGGTGCTGCATAAACAGTACATGCGCAAGGATGGCAGTCTGATGTGGGCCACCAGCAGCGTCAGCGCGGTGCGCGGCCCCGGCGGGCAGTTCGAAGGAGTGGTGGCCATCGTCGTCGACACCACCCAGGAGCGCCAGACCGAAGAAAATCTGCGCGCGCTCGCCGCCGGGCTGGCCGAAGCCGACCAGAGAAAATCCGAGTTCCTGGCCACGCTCGCCCACGAACTGCGCAACCCGCTGGCGCCGATCCGCTCGGGCTTGACGGTGCTGAAGCTGGGCGCCGACAGCCCGGCGGCGGTAGCGAAAATCCGCGCCATGATGGAGCGCCAGGTGGCGCAAATGGTGCGCCTGATCGACGATTTGCTCGACGTCGCCCGCATCAGCGGCGGCAAGATCGAATTGCAGAAGGCGCCGGTCGACGCCAGGACGCTGCTGGCGGCCGCCATCGAAACGAGCACACCGTTCATCGAGCGGGGCGGGCATCAGCTGGTGGTGCGCCAGCCGCAACAGGATCTGGTGCTCGACGCCGACGCCGCGCGCATCGCCCAGGTGCTGTCGAACCTGCTCAACAACTCGGCCAAGTACACCCCGCTGGGCGGCCTGATCGAGGTCGACCTGGCGCAAGACGGCGCCGAGGTGGTGGTGGCGATCACCGACAACGGCATCGGCATCCCGGTCGACGCGCTGTCGAACATTTTTTTGATGTTCAACCAGGTCGGCCACAATATGCACCGCGCCCAGGGCGGCCTGGGCGTCGGCCTGTCGCTGGTCAAGCGCCTGGTCGAGATGCACGGCGGCTCGGTAAGCGCCGTATCGGCCGGCAGCGGCACCGGCAGTACGTTTACGGTCAGATTGCCGCTGGCGGCGACGTCAGGCGCTGCGCCAGCACCGCTGTAACCACCGCCTGCAGCACGTGGATGGCCCAGCGCTCGGCGGCCTTGCGCGGGCCGGCCTTGACTTCCCCCTCGGTGATGCCGAGCAGCGGGGCGATGGCGCCGATATTGACCGCGTACAGCGCAGTGCCGTACAGGGTGCCGAGCGCGACCGGCGAGAGCGACGGCGCCAGTTGCCGCAATGTGGGAATGGCAGCCGCGAATGCTGCCGAGGCGCCCAGGTGATTGACGAATTCGACGGCGCTGGTGCCGCTGTCGCCGATCAGCGCGCGCGAACCGGTGACATCGTCGATCCAGTCGACGGCGTCGCGGTCCAGCGTTTTGCTCATCACGCCGCTTTTGCGGCCGGCCACCATGACGGCGCTGGTGACCACGCCGGCGATCAGTCCACCGACGATTGCTGCTTTAGTTGCTTGCATATGCACTCCTGGTCCGATAATCATTCACCTTACTCCGCTACGCCGCAGGGCTCGGTTAGATGACGTACAGAGTGTGCTGCCTTTGCAGATTCAGGCACGGAACTGCAAGGCGCCGGTCAAATCGCCAGGCGGCACCGCGCCGCGCGCGGCGAAGGCCTTGTTGCGCACTTCGAGTCCCTGCAGCAAGGGCAGATCGTGCAAGCGTGTAATAAAACGCATGATCGAGGTGGTGTCATAAAAGGTGTGATCGACCGCGCCCTTCTTGGCGAAGGGCGAGACGATGATGGCGGGCACCCGGGTGCCCGGTCCCCAGCGGTCGCCCTTGGGCGGCGCCACGTGGTCCCACCAGCCGCCGTTTTCGTCGAAGGTGATCACCACCAGCATGTTTTCCCACTGCGGCGACGATTTCAAATGCTGGATGACATTGGCGATGTGGGCGTCGCCAGATTCGATGTCGGAATAGCCGGCGTGCAGGTTCAGATTGCCCTGCGGCTTGTAGAACGTCACCGCCGGCAAGGTGCCGGCGAGGGCAGCGGCGATGAACTTGTTTGAAATCGGGCTGTCGCCCATGCCGGCGTCGCGCAGGTGCTCTGCGCGCGCCGCCGTGCCGGGCGCGAACTGCTTGAAATAGTTAAATGGCTGGTGGTGATACTGGAAGTTCGGCTTGCTGCCGTCGCCCTTTTTGTTCAGCGCGGCCTGGAAGGCGCCGGCGTACCACGCCCAGCTGACGCCCTTGCGCGAGAGCAGGTCGCCGATGGTGTCGTAGGTTTGCGGCGGCAGGGTGCTGGCGTCGTCCGGGTCGGACAGCAAGGGATCGCCGCCGGGCGCCGGCCGGATATAGCTGGGCTGATAGGGCGGCGCCATGGTGTTGACGGCGTAGCCATCGGGCGTGAGGGCGCCATCATGCACATATTTCGGCTTGCCGCCCAGCGCCGACGGCGGGCAGTCGGGCGCCAGCGCCAGGCGCACGCCGGTCGGGCCGTCGGCCAGCACCGTGAACTTTGTCTTGGCCGCCGTGTCGGCCGCATTGAAATATTCGTTCGGACGCCCGCTGATCAGGAATTGGTGGTTCATGTACGAGCCGCCGAACGCCGACATGAAAAAATAATCGCACAGGGTGTATTCGCGGGCGATCTGCCACAGGTTCAGATGTTCGCCGGTCTCGCCGTATCGTCCCATCACCAGCGCGCCGCTGTCGCCCCAGGCGGCAAAGCCATCGTTCTTGCCGCCGTTGATCTGCATCTGATTGGTATAAAACCGGTGCACCAGGTCGCGCGTGACCAGGCCCTCCGGCAGCGGTTTGCCTTCCAGGTCCTTGAGCATGAATGGCGCATTCGGCAAACCGTCGATCTGCTCTTCCTTGATCAGGTAATCCTGGCCGCCGAGATTTTGCCGCCCCGGCACCATGCCGCCCCAGATTTTCGGCAACGCCGTCATCGGCGTGCCGTCGCGGTCGATCTGCCGCGATTGGGCCGGCGTGACTGCGGACAAGGGCCAGGCGGTGCCCGGGAAATTGGCGAACAAATTGTTAAAGCTGCGGTTTTCCAGGTAAATCACCACCACCGTTTTGATGTGCGCCTTGAGCTTGGCGTCGAGCGATCCCTTGACGATCTTTTTTTGCGCCGCGGCATCGGCAATACCCGGCAGTTGGCTTGCCAGACCGACCGCCGCCGCCGCACCGAACAAGCGGCGGCGCGCGGGATTGCTGGGAGCATCGGCGTCGGCTGGCGGCGTATTGACGGGATCGGTCACGTGTTGCTCCTGTGGGGGTTGTTCAGGGGGAACAAATTGTAGCACCTCGTTGTAGCACCTCGTGCCGGGCGAAATCGCACATGGCGCATGTCACGGCCATGCCGGCGAACGGACACGGCGGCCGCTGTGGCCGTTGCGTGACGGTGGAAATGGAAGTCGCAAGCACGCTCGAACAAGCGTGGCAGGCTATCGCCGGCGGAGCGGCTTTCGGCCGGCGATCGGCCTGCAAGATGTGTATCGTCGAAAAGCTCAGCTAGGAACCGGGATGCAGGACCACCTTGGTCCAACCGTGGTCGCGTACGTCGAAGTGCTGGTAGGCGTCCGGCGCCTGGTCCAGTTTCAGCTCATGGGAAACAATGAACGAGGGCTTGGCGCGGCCGACATGGATCAGGTCGCGCAACTGCCGGTTGTAGGCCTTGACGTTGCACTGGCCGGTGGCGATGCGTTGCCCCTTGAACCAGCACTTGCCCCAATCGAACGCGATCTGCCCCTTTTTCTCCAGTGGGTCCTGTGCATTCGGGTCCTCGGGAATGAACACGCCGACCACGCCGATGCCGCCGGTGAACTTGACCGAAGAGACCAGGTTGTTCATGGTCAGGTTGGGGCGTTCGTGGCGCTGGGGAGAAGGATCGTGGCACTGGTAGCCGACGCATTCGCAACCGGCATCCGCGCCCATCCCGTGGGTCAGATTCATGACCTGCTGTACCGGATCTCCCTTCGAAAAGTCGATGGCCGTCGCGCCGATCGACTCGGCCAGCTTGAGGCGGTCGGGATGGCAGTCGACCACCATCACGCGGCAGGCTCCCTTGATCATCGCCGAGTGCGCCGCCATCAGGCCGACGGGGCCGGAGCCGTAGATCACCACGGCGTCGCCGGGCCGCACGCCAGCCAGTTCGGTGGCGTGCCAACCGGTCGGGACGATGTCGGCGCACATCACGTAGTCGACCTGCTTTTGCTCCGCGTCCGGCGGCAGCTTCAGGGCCATGAAATCGGCCCACGGCACCCGCAGGTATTCGGCCTGTCCGCCCGGCCATGGCCCCATGTCGGCAAAACCGAAGGCGCCGCCGGCTACGCCCGGCTGGTTCGCCCGCAGGCAATAGGCGGTCAGGCCGCGCTCGCAGTTCTTGCAGTGGCCGCAACTGATATTGAACGGCAGGCAGACCCAGTCCCCGGGCTTGAGCCGTTCGACCGCCGGGCCCACTTCCTGGACCACGCCGAGGTTCTCGTGGCCGAACACGCGGCCCTGTTCGAAATCGGTGCGGCCCTCGTACATGTGCAGATCGGAGCCGCAGATGTTGGTCGTGGTGATCTTGACGATGGCGTCGGTCGGACGTTCGATCTTCGGATCCGGCACGTTTTCGACTGCGACCTGGCGGGGACCGCGATAGACGACAGCTTTCATAGTCTGCTCCTCTGAATCCGCCAGGAAGCAAGCTGCCCCGCAACAAGGGGCGTATGGCGACGCTCTGGCGGTATGTCGGCAAAACCCGCAGGCGGTACCCGCGGGACCATGTTTTCATCTTAGACAGGGGCCTGCCGATAGCAAGCCCCGATTACCGTCGGCGCGCTGGCACACCGGCGATCTTCCGAGGTCCCCTTCCTCTTTTTCCAGCCTTCCCTTTCCTGTTTTCTGAAACAAAATGGAACTTAGCGCGCCACCTCTCCCTCTAATATTTATTGGGTTTTCAAGCGTACGGGGAGCTGATCATGGAAGCATTGAAGGCGGGCGCGCGCGCCCCGGAGTTTGAACTGAACGTCACTCCCGACCAACGTACGAAACTGTCGGAATTTCGCGGCCAGCGTGCGGTTCTCGCGTTCTATCCGGCCGACTGGAGTCCGGTCTGCGGCGACCAGTTGGCGCTCTACAACGAGTTGCGAGATGAGTTCGCCAAACACAAGGCGATTTGCGTCGGCATTTCAGTCGACGGCGCCTGGTGCCATGCCGCTTACCGCGAGCAGCGCGGCTACAAACTGGCGCTGCTGTCCGACTTCGAGCCGAAGGGCCAAGTTGCGCGCGACTACGGCGTATATCGGGCCCAGGAGGGCGTGTGCGAACGGGCCTTGTTCGTCATCGACGAGGAAGGCGTGATTCGCTGGAGCTATGTTTCGCCGATCGGCATCAATCCGGGCGCCGACGGTATCCTCAAGGTGCTGGAAGAAATGGATGGGAGTAAATCATGAGTTTAGCAAAGCCAGTTGATCAATCCGACCACGTGCTGGGACCGGCGGATGCGCCAGTGACACTGGTCGAGTACGGTGATTTCCAATGCCCGCACTGCAGGTCGGCGCATTTTTACTTGAAGAACGTGTTGGCGACGATGGGCGACGATATGTGTTTCGTGTTCCGCCACATGCCGCTGGCCCAGATCCACCCGATGGCGCAGCCGGCGGCCGAGGCGGCCGAGGCGGCGGGCGCGCAAGGCAAGTTCTGGCCCATGCACGACTTGATCTACGAGAACCAGGACCTGCTCGGCCCACCGTTGTTGATCCGGCTGGGGCAGCGCCTCGGGCTCGACATGCAGCGTTTCAACGACGATCTGGCGTCCCACCGCTTCCTGCCCAAGGTGCGCGCGGACTTCATGAGCGCCGTGCGCAGCGGCGCGGCGGGCACGCCCAGCTTCTTTATCAACGGCGAGCCGTATGAAGGCAGCTTCGACGACGAATCGCTGATCGACGCACTGCGCTCTGCGGCGCAGGCGCATGCCCCGCACGTGCCGAAGGGGCAGCACGCCGCGCGGCCGAGGGCGCACTGAACGCGGCGGTGCGTGCCGTGTCGGCTGGCCATCGGCCTCCGTCGGGCACGGCACCCGAGCCGCTGCGCGTATGACTGCTGCGAGGCAGGCTTGATGAATATCAAAGCGCAGTGACCCTTCGCCAGCGCGCGATGCCGTCGCTCTTATAGTGTATGAAATTGGCTAGTTGTGAAGGAGGCGTCATGAAACACATGAGCGCAGTCTTAACGATGTCGCTTGTATCCCTCTGGGGTGGGCTTGCATCGGCACAGGCGCCGGCGCCGGCGCAGGCACCCGCCGCGCCGGTTGCCGGCAGGGCGCCCCTCGGCGTCACCGTGATCGAGATGGAAGCCGTTGTCGTCGGCTGGAGCGCCAAGCGCGACCTGTTCGGCAAGACGGTGGTCAATGAAAGGAACGAAAAGATCGGCAAGGTCGACGACCTGATCCTTTCTCCCACCAAGGGGGCCACCATGCCCGCGGCCTCGTTTGCCATTATCGGCGTGGGTGGCTTCCTGGGCATCGGCAAACGGGACGTTGCCATCCCGACCGATCAGTTGAAGCTCCAGAATAAACAGCTGACCTTGCCCGGGGCGACCAAGGATGCGCTGAAGGCCTTGCCACCGTTTGTGTATCAGACCAGGTAAGGCTGGCCCGGGCGTCATGCGCGAACGATTTTCCGCGCGGGAGGCGCCAGGCTGGCCGCGGCGCCGCCGCGGCATGCAGCCCCGTGCGTTATTCAGGCATTGACGTTCACCACCAGCCGGCCGCGCACCTTCCCGGCCAGCAGCTCCGGCGCGTGGGCGAGCGCCTGCGCCAAGCCGATTTCCTGCGTAATCGTCTGCAGTTTATCGGCGTCCAGTTCGCTCGCGAGTCGCTGCCATGCCGCCACCCGTTTCTGCCGCGGCGCCATCACGCTGTCGATGCCGATCAGCTTGATGCCGCGCAGGATGAATGGCGCGACCGACGCCGGAAAATCCAGGCCCTGGGCCAGCCCGCATGCTGTGACGGTGCCGCCATACCGGGTCTGTGCGACCGCATTGGCCAGCGTGTGCGAGCCGACCGAATCGACCACCCCTGCCCAGCGTTCCTTCTGCAGCGGCTTGCCGGGCGCCGACAGTGCGGCGCGATCGATGACCTCGGCCGCGCCGAGCGACTTGAGGTAATCGGCCTCGGCCAGCTTGCCGGTGGACGCCACCACGCGGTAGCCCCAGCCGGCGAGGATCGCAATCGCGATGCTGCCGACGCCGCCGGATGCGCCGGTCACCAAGATGTCGCCGCTGTTGTTGTCGACACCTTGCTCTTGCAGGGCCATCGCGCACAACATCGCGGTGTAGCCGGCCGTCCCGATCGCCATCGCGGTCCTGGCCGACATGCCCGGCGGCCGCGGAATCAGCCACTCGCCTTTCAGCTTGGCACGCTGCGCCAGGCAACCCCAGTGCGATTCGCCGACACCCCAACCGTTCAGGATGAATTCGTCGCCAGCCTTCCATTCCGGATGCGACGATGCAATGACCTCGCCCGCGCCATCGATGCCGGGCACCATCGGCCAGCTGCGCACGACAGGGGCCTTGCCGGTGATCGCCAGGCCGTCCTTGTAGTTGATGGTCGAATAATCGACGCGGACGGTCACATCGCCAGCGGCCGGCAACTGCGCGTCATCGAGTTGGCTGAGCTGGGCGGCGGTGGTGCCGTCATCGTTCTTGTTGAGCAGGATTGCTGTGAACATGCGGATCTCCAAAAGTGCGTGGACCAAGGCGGCTCTGGCGAGCCCGGATCGACAAGATACACCACTCATGCGGGCATGGTGAGCGTGCCGTCATTCGGTTCGAAGCGCGCTTGCAGCGGCCGCGGAACGACGCTATCTTAGACCGGATCTATCTTAGACCGATTCAACGCGCGGGGTGAGATCATGGCAGACATGCTGACACCGAACCGGACGGCCACGCCAGCCGATTCCAGGGGCTTCCAACGAATGTTTGCGCCGGATCGGCTGACGCTCGGTGTGTTCTTCCCGATCGAGGCTTTCTCCGGCGACCAGCCGGCGATGCGCGACCAGGAACGCCTGGCGCGGCGCGCCGAAGAACTTGGATACGCCGCCCTGTGGTGCCGCGACGTGCCGCTGCGCGACCCCAGCTTCGGCGATGTCGGCCAGGTGTACGATCCGTGGGTCTATCTCGGCTGGATGGCGGCGCACACCAGCGAGATCGCGCTGGCCACCGGCGCCCTGGTCCTGACCCTGCGCCACCCCTTGCACACCGCCAAGGGCGTGGCATCGGTCGACCGGCTGTCGGGCAACCGCCTGGTGCTCGGCATTGCCTCGGGCGACCGGCCGGTCGAGTTCCCGGCCTTCGGCGTCGACTTCGAACAGCGTTCGGCCCTGTTCCGCGACAACCTGCGGGTGGTGCGCACCGTTCTCGCCGAGCAGTATCCGACACTGCAGTCGTCCTATGGCACGCTGGCCGGGACCGCCGATCTGGTGCCCAAGCCGATCACGCCCGTGCCGATGCTGGTTACCGGTCACAGCGGGCAGCCGCTGGAATGGATCGCGAAAAATGCGGACGGCTGGATCACCTACCCGCGCGGACTGCCGCGCCAGGCCGAGGTGGCGTCGCACTGGCGCGTCGCGGTGGGAACCGCGGCGCCCGGCGTCTTCAAGCCGTTCGTGCAATCGTTCTATGTCGACCTGAGCATTGACCCCGACGCGGCGCCAACGCCGATCCACCTGGGCTATCGCGGCGGCCGGCATTTTGTCCTGCGCTTTCTCGAGGCGGCACGCTCGATCGGGGTCAATCACGTCATCCTTAATTTCAAGTACGGTGCGCGCAACGCCGGCGACGTGCTCGAAGAGATCGGCAAGGAAATCCTGCCGCAGCTGGCGGCATCCCAGCCCTGAGCCACAGGTCGCCGAGGTGCAGGTCGAGCAAGAACTGCAGATGGTGCGCGTGACGCGCGTCGTGATCGCGGTGCCAGGCGCAGCGCCGAACACGGATTATGTACTTTGATAAAGCGCAAACGCGCGACTGAGTAATGGGACTACGGTGGTAAGTTCCCTGCGCCGGCGGACCGGTGCGGATGAGTGAGAGGCAGAGGTAAACATCATGGCTACAGCAAAAGTTGATAAAGCGGCATGGCAGAAAACCTTTGACCAGATGTCGAAATCGATACTGGTCGGCAAGCAGGTGGAAATCGAAGTGACGGGGCTACAAATCGGCGACCAGATCGAGCAGGACTGGATTCAGTTGCTGGGCATTAGCTACGATCCCAAGGACGATGTCATCGAAATTCTCGTCGAGGGTCTGGATCACCTGATCCCCAAGCCGCGCGAAGTCTGGGTCGATCAGGGTGCCATCGGACTGATCAGCATGGAAGTGGTCGACGCCGACGACGTGCGTCAGATTATCCGGCTGCGCGAGCCGCTGATGCTGCCCTTCTCCGGCACGCCGTGAGCGCGGCCGGCAGATGATGGTCGGGGTGGGCGCCGCGCACGCCGCGGTGGCAACTGCGGTGCCAGGCGCCGTCAGGCCCTTCATGCAATCGTTCCATGTCGACCTGCGCGATGATCCTGACGCGGTGCCAACGCCGATCCACCGGGCTTTCGCGGTGGCAGGCATGTTGTCCTGCGCGTTCTCCCGTCTTTCAGTGTGCTGGCGCAGCGCGCCGATCCCCCATCATCGACCGGCGTTCTCCGTGCGCAACCTCCTTGCCGGTTGCCACGGCCCGGGCTCGGAATGCCGCCACCAGCAACAGCGCACCGGTGACGAATGCGTACATGCTGATCAGCCATACCGTTGCCAGCGCGCCGGCTCCCGGGGCAATGAAAACGATCGCGCCGAACGCAATCGATGCCAGGCCGCTCAGTGCCAGCATCCATTCACCCTCGATTGCCTTGCGCAACCGGATTGCAGCCACGATATCCAGCACGCCCGTGACCAGGGCATTGGCG
>JAQGNM010000265.1 GCA_028291845.1 Massilia sp.
GACGGCGTGCTGTAAGTTACGCGCAGGCCGTTGGTCGAACGCAGCGAGCCCTCCACCCACAGGCGCAGCACGCCCCCCGACACTTCGCTGCGGATCAAGGGCAGCAGGTTGCTGTCGGCATCGACCGTCAGGGCGGTGGCGGGGCCGACCCGCACATTCACTTCCAGCGGCCCGGACACCGACAGGCCGCTCGCCGTGCCCACCTGGCGCACGTCGTGCGCCAGAGTGCCGTTGCCGACCACCGCATTGCCGCCGAAGACGGAATGGACTTGCACGTCGTCGCTGCCGGTGACGATAACGGCGCAACCGGATAAGGCGGCGATGCAGGCGAAGGTGATCAGTGAGCGCATGGTTTTCCTTGGTTTTTTAGGTGTTGATGGAGTGATCACACCTTAACAAACCAGGCTCATCGTCGCATGCGCATTGCGACAGGCTGCAGAAATCAAGGGTCCAGTGGCTTTTATCGCGCTACCGTTGACCCAAACGGGTGTCGCCGAACAGGTCCTTGTACTGCCTTGGCTGCGAGCGCCAGTACTGGGGCGGCGCGGCCACTTGCGCACCGAGTTCGGCCGCCGCATGCCACGGCCAGCGCGGATCGAACAGCATCGCGCGGGCCAGCGCCACCATGTCGGCCTGGCCGGTGGCGATGATCTGTTCGGCTTGCACCGGCTCGGTGATCATGCCCACGCCAATCACCGGTATGCTGGTTTCGCGCTTGATGCACTCGGCAAAGCCGATCTGGTAGCCGGGACCGGCCGGGATTTTTTGCAGTGGCGAGACGCCGCCGCTGGAGACGTGCATGAACTGGCAGCCCAGATTTTCCAGCGCCTTGGTAAACGCCACGCTTTGCTCGACGTCCCAGCCGCCGTCGACCCAGTCATGCGCCGAGATGCGCACGCCGACCACCATCGGCTCGGGCACCGCCGCGCGCACCGCTTCGAACACCTGCAAGGGAAAACGCATGCGGTTCTCCAGCGAGCCGCCATATTCGTCATCGCGCTTGTTCGCCAGCGGCGATAAAAACTGGTGCAGCAGGTAGCCGTGCGCCGCGTGCAGTTCGATGGCATCGAAGCCCAGTTCATGGCTTCTCCGCGCGGCGTCGACAAAACCGTCGATCACGCGCTGCATGCCGGCGGCGTCGAGCGCGGTCGGCACCGTCTCGCCCTCGGCATGGGGAATGGCGGACGGCGCCACCGTCTGCCAGCCGCCCTCGCCCGGCGGGATGTTGGCGCCGCCTTCCCACGGCACCGCCGAAGACGCCTTGCGTCCCGCATGGCCAAGCTGGATCGCCAGCTTGATCGGTGAATACTTGCGGATGCTTTGCACCACCGGCGCCAGCGCGGCCGTGTGGGCGCTCGACCACAGGCCCAGGTCGTCGGGCGAGATGCGGCCCTCCGGCACCACGGCGGTCGCTTCCAGGATCAACAGGGCGGCGCCGGACAGGGCCAGGTGGCCGAGGTGGATCATGTGCCAGCTGGTGGCCAGGCCCTCGTCGGCGGAGTATTGACACATCGGCGCGATGGCGATGCGGTTGGTCAGTTCGAGAGGACCGAGCGAGATGGGAGAGAATAATTGGGACACGGCGGCTCCGGAAGTTATCGATATGGCAGTCTACCGCGCGGAGAAAAAGCGTGCAGCACCGGGGACCGGCCCTGCGGGCCTGGGCGGCCCCGCCTGTCCCCCGCTTTACGACTTCGGCAGCAGGATAAAGCTGGGGACAGGCTGGGCCGCATCCGGACGCAGCGCCAGTCCCCCCAGCTACGCTGTTCTGACGACCATCAACCCGGCCCGCAAACCAACCCGCACATCCGGATTCGGAAACACCACCCGCTCCGGCTGTTCTCCCACGCGCCAGATCACATCACCGTCGGTGGCGATCACCGCGCCGGCGTCGAGCGCCGTGAAATTCTCGGTCTCGCGGCCGAACGACATGGTAAACGCGTCGCTGTACTTGACGATTTCCTGCGCCACCTTGAACACGTGTGGCGTCACCGCGGTCGCCGCCGGCAAGCCGCGCAACAAGCCATCGAGGGCGGCGTCGACATCGGCGAACAGCGACAGATCGTTTGCGCCGAGGGTGCCGACGCGGCCCAGTTCCACCGTGCTGGCTGCGGCGCCGTGGTGTTCGGCCGTGTGGTAACTGTAGGTGCCGGCCGACTGCGGATTCATGATGATGGCGCCGATGCCGGCCTGGCCCAGCCAGTGCACCAGCTGCCCCTTCGGGCCGTCGGCGATCAGCTCGGGCACCACGGCGAAGGTCGGGTAGACGGACGGCCGGATCGCCGTGTGCAGGTCGAGATGCCAGCGCTGTCCTTGTGCCCCGGCAAAGAAGGCGCCGGTGGCGGCGATCATGGCATCGGCGCGCGCCGCTTCGGCCGTCGACGCCAGCACGCCCCGCTCGGCGCGGAACATGCGATTGAGGTCGGCGTCGATGAAGCGCTTGCCTTGCGCGATGGCGTCGAGGTTGCCGACGCAGACCATCAGGTCGACCGCCAGGCCCGATGGCGCCAGCCGGTCGAGCACCTGGGCCAGCATTTCGATCGGCCCGGTTTCATCGCCATGCACGCCGACCGACACCAGCACCGAAGGACGCACCGCCAGGTCGCTGGCGGCCAGGGTGATGATGCCGGGCGCCGGCTCGGTGACGATAAAACCGGCGTCACCGAAGCGCTGCGCCAGCGCCGAGAAATCCGCCTGCGCCAGTTGGCGCACGGCGGCCGATAATGTTAAACGCGGCACGGACGGGGCGGCCATTACGCTGAAGCCGAATTGGTCGCTTCCGACAAGGCCCACACGTCGAGCATTGCCTGCTCGAGGTCGGCCGGCATCGGATAGCCGGACAGGCCCATGGTGCCGGCGACGTCGCCGACCGCATCGAGTGCCTGGGCGCCGCCGTTGGACCTGGCCAGCACCTGCATCAACAGGCGCTGCTGGGTGCGGCGCAAGGCTTGCATGGCGTAGTTGCGCAACTGCTCCTGCGACTTGCTGGTCGGGGTCAGTTTCAGGCCGCGCTCGAGCGTGTCGATGCCGGCCTTGCCGCGCAGGGCCATGCCGACCTGCAGGAACTGGGCCAGGCTCATGCCGGCCGGGCGCTGCACGGAGACGGCGGCAAACAGGAAGGTGGCCACCGATTCGATGGCGTCGACCGCCTTCCAGGCCTGCACGAACGACGACGGCAAACCGGCGACGGCGTCGGCCGCATGCGCCAGCACCGGGCTCAGTTGCCCGATCGCGCTGCCGTCGGCAAACAGGCCGGTCAATTCGTCCATGCCGCCGCTCTGCTGGTTCGCAGGAATCGCCAGCACGCCCTCCAGCAACGATTTGAACAGCACGCGGGTGCGGGCATCGACGTCGATCGACACCGCGCGCGGCACCGACAAGGCATCGGCGTCGAGCGCGGCAAACACCGGAGCGAGGTGTAACGCCGCCCAGGCTTGGCCCCAGGCCACCACCACCGCGGTGTCCTCGACCCCGTGCTCGGCCGCCAGCGCACGGATCATCAGCGGGCCGCAGCGGTTGACCGCCTCGTTGGCCAGCACGGTGGCGAGAATGGCGTTGGCCAGCGGATGGGCCAGGGCGCGGCGGGTGGCCACCAGTTGCGCCGGGAAGTACGGTTTCAATACCGTTTCGGCCCATGGCATCTCGGTCAGCGGCAACAGCGCCAGCAGGCGTTTGAAACGGTTCTTGACGTTGGCGATGACCACCGCCAGTTCCGGCGCGGTCAAGCCCAGGCCGGCCGCCCGGCGGCGCGCCAGCTCGCTGTCGAACGGCAGTTGCTCCAGTTCGCGCGACAGCGCGCCTTCGCTTTCCAGGCTGGTGATCAATGCGGCATAGCCGTCGACCACCGCGGGATCGAGCTGGGCCTGCTCTTCGCGCACCAGCAGATGGGTTTGCAGTTGGTTGTCGCGCAGGACCAGGCGTTCGATTTCTCCGGTCATTTCGTTGAGGATGCGGTTGCGGTCCGCTTCGGAGAATTCGCCGGCGTTGAGTTCGGTGTCGAGCCAGATCTTGACGTTCACTTCGTGGTCGGAGCAGTCTACGCCGGCCGAGTTGTCGATGGCGTCGGTGAAGATGCGGCCGCCCGACAGGGCGAACTCGATGCGGCCGTTCTGGGTGGCGCCCAGGTTGCCGCCTTCGGCCACCACCTTGCAGCGCAGGGCGTTGCCGTCGACGCGGATATTGTCGTTGGCGCGGTCTTTCACCTGCGCGTGCGACTCGGTCGAGGCCTTGATGTAGGTGCCGATGCCACCGTTATAAAACAGGTCGACCGGCGCCAGCAGGATGCGGTGCATCAGCTCTTCCGGAGAGAGCGCGGTTTCGGCGATGTCGAGCGCCGCGCGGATTTCCGCCGACAGCGCGATCGAACGGGCGCTGCGCGGATAGACGCCGCCGCCGGCCGAGATCAGCGACTTGTCGTAGTCTTCCCACGACGAGCGCGGCAGCGCGAACATGCGCTGGCGCTCGGCAAACGAGATGGCCACGTCCGGAGTCGGATCGAGGAAGATGTGGCGGTGATCGAACGCGGCCAGCACTTTCAATTGACGCGACAGCAGCACGCCGTTGCCGAACACGTCGCCCGACATGTCGCCCACGCCAACCATGGCGATCGGGGTGGTGTTCATGTCGTGGTCCATTTCGTAGAAGTGGCGCTTGACCGCTTCGAACGCGC
>JAQGNM010000276.1 GCA_028291845.1 Massilia sp.
GAGAGCAGGGCGATCAATGGCGCAATTGCAAGATGTCCGCGGTTCGGGCGACGATGTCCGCCACCGCAAGGGCCGCACAATTGAGACGCTTCATGTTCGCCTACGGTTGCCAGCGTAGATTGACGGATCTGTGACGAAGGAGGGCCGTACCATGTACAAATCAATTGCCCCATGCACCAACTGGTTCTATACCAACAAGGGACCCAACGATGAAGACATCGTGTTCGCGGTGGCAGCTTGGGCCTTGACGGACGCCGATGAGGTGATCGGTCTGATCGGGGAGACCGGCGCGGTGACCAAAGACCACGTTGCGCGCCTTACCGCGCCGCCGCCCGTCAAGGGAGCTTATATTACCGGCGAACGACTGACGGAATCGCAATAGGCGGCGTTGTCGAAGCGGTCAATGCAATCGGCGAGGCGCCGGCGCCGTGCGCACCATCGAATACAGCGCGTCGACGCCTTAACCAACACGCATGGAGCGTCGGCCACCACAGGCGTCGTTGCGCCAAATCAAAGATGCCAATCGGCAAATCCTCATTCTCTAGCTTCAGACCTAACGGCCAAGCGGCGCGCCGATCTGCGCCGTCCCCTGAAAGCGACAGATGAAATTTCTACAACGTTATACAAGCGGCACCGAGTTCAACAGTGTCGCCGCCACCCGCGACGGCTTGATCGCGTTCGTGGTCTTCTTCCTGCTGCTGTGGTGCTGGCCGTTTCGCACGGTGCCGACCGGCTCGCGCGGCGTGATCACGCAGTTCGGCGCCATCAAGGGCATCCAGAGCGAGGGCCTGGTGATCATGGCGCCATGGGAGCGGCTGGCGCTGTTCTCCGTGCGTGCCGAAACGGCCACCATCGAGCGCGCCGATGGCAGTACCGCCGACACCCAGCCGGTGGTGGTCAGCCTGACCGTGCGCTACTCCGTCAAGCCGGACAAGGTGGCGGAAGTCTACGAAAAGTACAGCCACGACGGCGATCTGTCGTCGTATGTGCAGACGGCATCGCAGGAAGCCTTCAAGGCGGTGACGGCGCGCTACACCGCGCCCGATCTGATCGCCAAGCGGCAGCTGGTATCGAGCGACATCGGCGTGGCGCTGACCCAGAAGCTGGCGATGTACGGCGCCCAGGTGATCAACATCGACATGCGCAATTTCTCGTTCTCGGATGATTACATGCATGCGATCTCCGCCAAGGTGACGCAGGAACAATTGCGCCTGGGCGCGGAGAACAAGCTCAAAACGGTCGAGGCCGAGCAAAAGCAGAAGGTGGCGATTGCCGAAGCCGAAGCGAGCGCCTTGCGCGCCGAGTCGGACGGCAAGGCCTACGCGAACCTGACCATTGCCAAGGCCAGCGCGGAGGCGCTGCGGGTGCAGAACGCGGCGCTGGCGCAAAACAAGGAAGTGCTCGAGCTGCGCCGCATCGAAGTGGAGATGACCAAGGCGAGCCGCTGGGATGGCAAGCTGCCGGAGCATATCTATGCGAGCGCACCGATTCCGTATTTCAATACGTCGAAAGAAATTGCGCCACCGTCGCCAGCCGCGCGCACGACGGCGGCACGATGAACAAAACCCAGCGTATTCGAACAAAGATGCCCGAATTGTTATGATCTGCTCGGGCTTGCGCTGAAGTGTGAACATCTGGAGCGGGCAGGGCAGGACCTTGCCTGGTGGCTGCCAAAGCGCGTCTTGCAGCGGCGCCCTCGCGATCAAGTCAGCCATACTTTGAAGGTCTTCCATGAATGTCTATACCATCGGCTTCACAAAGAAAAATGCGGAAACATTTTTCAGCTTCATGCGGTCCTTTCATATCAAGACATTGATCGACGTGCGCTTGAACAATGCATCCCAGCTGGCTGGATTCGCCAAAAAGGATGACCTGAAATTCTTTCTTCGAGAACTCAGCTCGACGGAATACGTCCACCTCCTCGAACTTGCGCCGACCAGGGAACTACTTGCTCCTTATCAGAAGGGTGAAATCTCCTGGGCCGCGTATGAAGAAAAATTCCTGGATTTGATGGCGAAGCGAAACGTTGAGCGCTCGGTCACGGCGGCGTTGCTCGATCAGGGCTGCCTGCTGTGCAGCGAACATGAACCGCACAGGTGCCACCGGCGTCTCGTTGTCGAGTACCTCAATCAAACCAGCGGCCTTGACTTAATCGTAAAGCATTTATATTGATTACTTCGCTATCCCGATCCAGCTCGACACCCACACCTTGATTTGCGACGGATCGGAGCTCACCAGTTTTTTGGCGCTGCCCGAGCGGAATTGAACGGTATCCAGGGACCTCGCACCTGCCCCAGCTTGCGGTGCCCGATTTCGGCGCGCCAGTACGCCACGGTATTTCCCGAACCGCTTTACCGTCTCCCAAACTTATGCTTTTGTTATAGTGGCGCTTCAATCGACTTGGCCGGATGACGTCATGCGAGGTGCGGGCGAAACGCGCGGGGGCATTCGGGCGGCTTTTCCGGGCCTGGCGATGATTGCAACGGCTTTTACATACTGCCTGGTAGCGTGGTCGTCAGTTCCAGCTTCGGCCTGTCGTCGCGCGTGGTCGGCCTCGGCGGCTTCGGCATGACCGGCGGCGCCATCCTGGTGCCGCAGTCGGGCAAGACGGCGTAAATTACCATTGGTGGCGCCGCCTGCAGCGCCGCCACGTTTTTTTCAGCATCGGAATAGACCCATGATCAGAGGAAGCAATTTCATCATCCGCCATATCGTGCATGGCGATCTGGCGGCGCTGGTGCACTTGATGAACGATCCCGACGTGCGCGGCGAATACCTGCCGAGCGCGATGCAATCGCCCATCGAGGTCGAGCGAAAAATCCAGAGCGGCGCCATGGTGAATGACGATTTCGTGCGCTTTGTGATCGTCGACGTGGCCACGGAAAAGGTCATCGGCACAATCTTTTACTTCAAGGCGGTGCCGTACTTCGATGCGCGCGAAATCGGCTATACCATGGACCCGCAGGCGCGTGGCCGCGGCGTCGCCACCGAGGCGGTCGGTTTGCTGGTGCGCTACCTGTTCAATTCCACCCGGTTCAACCGGCTTGAAATCCGCATGGACAGCCGCAATACAGCGTCCGAGAATGTGGCGATCAAATGCGGTTTTCGAAAGGAAGGCGTGGCGCGGGGCGCCAACTTTGTGCGCGGACAGCATGTCGACATGAACGTGTACGCCTTGTTGCGGCACGAGGCGGTCGGCATGTAAGAGAACGCATCGAAGGGCCGCCACTTGCCTCGTCACCGGCAATCGACTGCGCGACGTGCGGACACTATATGAAGTAATCCCACCGATGCTCGATACGATCAAAAACCTGATACGCCCGCCCGATGGCATGGCCTTCGATTTCAGCCAGCCGGCCGGCGAGCCGGCGCTGGCGCCGGCGGATGGGGTCTCGTGGCAGCTGTTCGCCAATCCGGTTTCCGTATTTGTCGGCGGCGTGGCGGCGGTGCTGCTCGAGCTGTCCGAGCCATCGGTACGCTCGGGGGTGTGGGATCACGGCGGTTTTAAAAAGGACCCGGGGCTGCGGCTGCGGCGCACCGGGTTTGCCGCCATGATGACCGTCTACGGACCGCGCTCGGCGAGCGAGAAGCTGATCGCGCAAGTGGTGCGGGTGCATGCCAAGGTGGAGGGCGTCACGCCGGCCGGGGTGGCGTACCGCGCCAACGATCCGCGCCTGCTGGTGTGGGTGCATGCCACCGCCGCCTTCGGCTTCAGCGAGGCGTACCACCGCTTCGTGCGGCCCTTGTCGAAGCGCGAGAAGGATGCTGTGTTCGCCGAGGCCGAACCGGCCGCCGTTTTGTACGGGGCGACCGGGGCGCCGCTGTCGTGGGCGGCGTGGGAAGCGCTGCTGGCAGCTACCGCGCCGTCGCTGGAGGGCTCCGGAATTCTCGCCGACTTTTTGCGCATCATGGCGCACGCGCCGATTCTGCCGAAGCCGATGCGGTGGCTGCAGCGGCTGCTGGTGCGCGCCGCCGTCGAGATGACGCCCGAGCCGGTGCGCTCGCTGCCGCAGCTGCGCGGACGCGGCTTGCGCCCCGGTGAAGCGGCGCTGGTCAAGACGCTGGCGCGCGGCGCTGCGCTGCTGCCGCTGGGCGATACCCCGTCGAGGCAGGCAGCGCGGCGCGTTGCGGCAGTACCTCCTTCATGACTGCTCCCGCTTGCGCCGCTGCGCTCAGGGCGCCGCATCCATCTTCAGCAGGTCGCGCAGTTTCTTGAAGCGCTCCTCGCCCAGGAAGTCGATCGCGCCCGCGCTGCCCATCGACAGTACCTCGTTGGCGCGCTGCAGCCGGTGCAGCAGGGGCGAGACGATGCCGTCGACCAGTTCGGCAAAGCCGACGATGTCGGCGTAGGTGGTGGGGATCTTGTAGCCGCGCGCCGAACTGGCGATCAGCACGTCGCGGTCGCGCAGCCGCGAGATCACGTTCGAGCGCAGGTAGTGGGCGTTGATGTCGTCAAAGCCGATCGATGCGAGATGTTCGACCAGCTCCTGGGTCGAAATAAAATCTTCTTCGAGGGGGAACCGGGCGCGGAACAGCAGATAGCTCAACAGCGCGTGCTGGGTGCGCAGCTCGACGTCCTCGAAGTCGGCAAAGTCGGTCAGAAAGCGCGCCGCCGCGCGCAGCGAGATGCGCCGCACTTGCGCGTTCAGATCGCTATTGCTGTCGTCCGCGGAGGGTGCCATCGCCGCCATCTCGCTTTCGAAGCGGGGCGGCCACTCGTCGATGCGGATGCGGCGGGCGCCAAGTACTTCGCCGAACACTTTTATAAGCTGCTGGCGGGTTGCGCTGCGGAGCTGGCCTTCATACAGCTGCGCCGCGGTGCCGGCCAGGAAACCGGCCAGTTGCAGCAGCACCTCGCCGGCGCGGTCCGCCGTCTCCACGCGCGGGCGCGAAAACAGGTCGGGCATGTGATGGGTTTCCAGGTACTGCGTGAAACCGGCGGCCAGCGCGGCGCTGCCGGCGCCGTCGGCCACCACGGTGACGTCGCCCAGGTTTTGAAACAGCGCCTTGTACAGGCGGCCGTTGACGAACTTGATGAAGGAGGACTCGTATTGCAGGCCGCTGTCGCGTTCCACCCGCGCCTTGTCGACCGCCACCGCGTAGAAGCGAAACGGCTGCGCCAGCCGCGCCAGCGCCGTCAGCACCGCGAGGCGGCCGTCGTCGTCGATGCCGTGCGAGTCCATGCGGGCGCCCTTGAAATGGCCGCTGGCGATCGCCGCCACCGCGCTGCGCAAGGCCGGCGCATCTTCGGCGTCGACGACCAGCGCCAGCACCAGGAAATACCGCGACGGGGCGGCGCTCGCCGGCGTCAAGGCGTGGTCGCCAGCTTCACCGATGTAGGCTGAATAAGTGCTCATGGTGGTTCCGGGTGGCTGCTCGATAGTCCCCCCCAGTGTACACGCAAGCGAAAAAGTTCAGGGCACGCCGGTCAGGCTGGTCGCGCGAATCGGCGCGCCGGCGCAGCGGTCAGCCGGCGCCGCAGCCGCTCCCACAGGCCGTCATGAAACGGCAGCACCAGCACATTGCAGATCGGTTCGACCAGCGCGGCGATGCCGCCGGAGGCCAGCGATCCGGTCACACCGTACATGATGGAAAAGGCGATCGCCATGTGCATCAATGTCTGGCTGATTTTTTCAGCGGCCGTCAGCGCCAGGCGGTGGCGCTCCCCGGAACGAGCCCGCCAGGCGTGCCAGGCGCGTTCGTGAAAGGGCAGCAACAGCACGTTGACGACTGGCTCGAGCAGCATCGCCAGGCCGCCCAGCAGGACGGAACCGGACAAGGTGGCCGCGACCAGAAAACCGATGGCGATGTGGGTGGCCAGTTGACTGACCCGTTTTGCCGCTGTAATCATCTTCGTGCTCCAAGCTCATCTGAAACTGAATGATAATCGTTCTCATCTGCGATTCACAGCCAATTCTTTCAACCGTACGCATAGGCGCAGACTATGCAATTAATTGCATAATTGACCATTTCTGACGGTTGAGCGTACAGTACAATCTGCGCACATCTGCTGGCGCGCCCTGGCGCCGGCATCCTGCGAAGGCTGGCATGTACGCGTTTGTTAAAAAATTATCGTCGCTGACCGAACCGGCCAGCGGCCCCGCGCCGCTCGATTATCCCTTCGCCGAATCGGACGTCGCCCGCCTGCACCAGATTGCCGGGTGCGCCGGTAACGGCGAGGGCGGTAATGCCGCCAGCATCGATGACGGCACCTGGCAGGGCATGCTGATGCCGGCTTATTTCGAGCGCCTGGCCGCCGGCGCCAGCATCTTCGGCAAGCAGCAGCTGTACCGCGACCTGCGCGGCGGCGTCGGCGACGGTGCGCGCGATGCCTTGACGGCGCGCCTGGCGCTGCTGCAGGAGGACCCGCGCATCGAGCTGCTCGATGCGGTGGCGCGGCCGCTGCGCGACGCCGACTGCGAGATTGCTTCGCTGCTGTTCGAGGAGGGCTTGGCCTCGGCGCCAAGGTGGGCTGGCAAATGCTGGCTGCTGATGGTGGGCCTGGCCGTGTCGGTGGCGGCGGTGGCGTTCTCGCCGCTGGCCTGGCTGGGCGCCTTGTTCTTTTTGTTCCAGATGGTGGCGGTGCAGGCGCGCTACCACGCCGTCATCGAGTCCTGGAACCGCAAGCGCGTCAGCGTACAAATGATGCTGCGCACTTGCAGCCTTGGCGCGGCGGCCAGCCACCCGGCGCTGGCGCCATTCGCCGCCACCGGCGCCGATGCCGGCCGAATCAACCGCGCCCTGCAGCCTTCGGCGATGCAGGCGTTGTCGATGGTGGGCGCCTACCTCGACTGGTTCCTGCAGGCGAACGTCGAACATTATTTCAGGTCGGTGCGGCTGGTGGCGCGCGAGCGCGCGTTCCTGCAGCGTTGTTTTCACCTGTGCGCGCAATTCGACGCCGATCTGGCGCTGGCGCGCCAGCGCGCTGACTTCGAAACCTGCCAGGCGCGGCGCGGCGCCGGCCTGCGCTTCGACGCCGCCGTCCACCCGCTGATCGAGGCGCCCGACCCGCTGTCGATCGACGTCGTCAACGGCGCCTTCGTCTCCGGCCAGAACGGCGTCGGCAAGAGCACCTTGCTGCGCACCGTCGGCCTCAACCTGCTGACGGCGCGCGCGTTCGGCTTTTGTTATGCGCGGGCCGCGCTGTGCCCGATGCTGCCGGTGGTGGCCAGTATGCAGAGCGAAGACTCGCTGCTGGGCGGCGCCAGCCTGTACGTCGCCGAGCTGACCCGGGCGCGCGAGTTGCTCGAGGCGGCCGCCAGGGAGCGCTGCGTCTTCATCATCGACGAGATCTTTCGCGGCACCAATCACCTCGAATCGGTGTCGAGCGCGGCGGCCGTGCTCGACGAACTCGCTGACGGCAACCTGGTGCTGGTGTCCTCGCACAATCTGGTGCTGGCGGGCCTGCTCGGCCATCGGCTCGACGCGCTGTGCGTGTCGCGCGATGCCAACGGTACGCTCGCGCTGGCGCCCGGCGTGCTGGCCGACACCAACGGCATCTCGCTGTTGGCCCAGCACGGTTTTTCGGCGCAAGTCGATGCCAAGGCGCGCCGGGTGTTCGCCTGGCTCGAAGGTTTCATGGCGCAGCCGGCCGGGGCGGGCGATGTGCTGTCGGCGCCGACACCGGCCAGGGCGGCCTGACATGGCGAATTCTAAAAACGCCAAGCTTGGACGCTTTCCCACCATGGGCGTCTCGCTGCGCGCCGAAACGCTGGTGGTGCTGCTGTCGAACGACGACATGACCGGCGTCGAAAGCCTGTTCGAGCACCGCAAGATCGCCCTCAACACGGTGATCCGGGCGTTGATCCGCAAATACGGCTGGCCGATCGAGCGCCACGATTTTCCGACCAATACGGCCGATGGACGCGGCGCCTGGGCTTCGGTGTACAGCCTGCCGGCGGAGGTGGTCGACGCCGCCCTGGCCGCCGGCGGCAGCGACTGGGTGGCCGGCGTGCGCGCCGCCAAATCGGCGCGGCGCTAGCAGGGGCGGTTCGATGCGTTTGCCTGACTTGACGATGGGCGCCGCACCATCCGCCTCGACGCCCGCTACTCGGCCTTCCCCCCAAATATCGCCTCGTGCTACGACGTCATGACATCAGCCGCGTCTGGCACTTCACCGACACCTTGCGCCTGCTCGAATAAGCGCGTCGGCGCCGCCGCCTCATCGCTCGCCGGCCACTTCCTCGAGCAGTCGCTGGACGGTGGCCATGCCGGCCGGCTTGATCAGGTGCCGGTCGAAGCCGGCTTCACTGGTGCGCTGGCGGTCCTTGTCGTCGCCCCAGCCGGTGACGGCCACGATCAGCGGGCGCGGCGCCAGTTGCATCTCGCGCAGTGTGCGCGCCACTTCGTAACCGGTCATGCCGGGCATGCCGATGTCGAGGAAGACCAGGTCGGGACGCACGGCCGGCGCCTGCCGCAGCGCCTCGGCGCCGTTGTGCGCCACCACGCAGCGGTGGCCGATCACTTCGATGATCCCGGCCAGCATGTCGGCGGCGTCGATATTGTCGTCGACCACCAGCACGGACAAGGGGCCGCCGGCCCTCGGGGCGGGTGGCGCCGCCGGTGCCTGTACTGCCGGCGCGGCCGGCGGTACAGGCACCGGCGCGCCGGCAGCCAGCGGCAGGCGGATCAGGAAGGTGCTGCCAGCCGGCGAACTGCTGTCGAGCGTGATGGTGCCGCCATGCAGTTCGACCAGCCGGCGCGACAGCGACAGGCCGATGCCCAGGCCGCCCTGCGCGCGGCTGAGGGAATCGCCGACCTGGGCGAACATTTCGAACACGCTGGCGCGTGCTTCGGGTGGAATGCCGACGCCCGTATCGGCAATGGCGATCGCCGCGAAGGCGCCGTCGCGGCGCGCCGAGACTGTGATGCGCCCGCCACGCGGGGTGTACTTGGTGGCGTTGTTGAGCACATTGCCGATCACCTGCGCGACCCGCAGCGGATCGGCGTCGAGCGGCAGCGGCTCGTCGGGCATGTCGACCACCAGCGTGTGCGAGTGCGCTACGATCAGCGGCGTGCTGGTCTCGACGGCCGCTGCGACCATGTCGGCCAGGTCGAGCCGCTGCGGTTTCAGGTCGAGATTACCGCTGGTGATGCGGGCGATGTCGAGCAGGTCGTCGACCAGGTGGCTCATCTGAAGCACCTGGCGTTCCATCATGTCGCGCACCTTCGCCATCGCCGCGGCGTCGTGGCCGGCCAGCTGCATCAGTTGCAGGCCGTTGCGCAACGGCGCCAGGGGATTGCGCAGTTCATGCGCGAGGATCGCCAGAAATTCGTTCTTGCGGCGGTCCGCCTGGTGCAGCGCCTCGGTGGCGCGCACCCGCTCGATGTGCACCCAGCAGCGGTCGACCACTTCCTCGACCAGCGCCACTTCGTCGACGGTCCAGTTGCGCGGGCGGTCCTGGTGCACCGCCATCATCGCCACCAGCTTGCCCTCCTTGACCAACGGGCAGCAAATGATGGCCTTGCAGGAGATGGCGTTGAACATCGCCGCGCCATCGCCGCCGTTGTCACCTCCCAGCTCGCGGTCGACGTCGCGGATCAGGAGGGTCTGGCCGGCCCGCATGGCGTCGGCGGCGCGCTCGCCGAACAGGTCGAGCGAATAGTCGCCGACGGTGCTGACGGCGCCCTCGGCGAGCCAGTCGTAGCGGATCGAAAAGTAGTCGTTGTCGGCGGCGACGTCGGCGTATGGGCAGCGCGTCACATTCAGGTGCTGGCCGAGCATGCGGGTGCTCACCGCCATCACGCTCCTGGCGTCATCGGCATTGCGGGTCGCTTCGCTCATCGCATCGAGCAGGCGCAGGCGCTCCTCGACGCCGCGTCGCTCCTCGACGTCGATGTGCACGCCGATCCATTCGCGCAAGGTGCCGTCGGCGTCGACCACCGGCACCGCCCGCACCAGCATGTGGTGGTAGGCGCCGTCGACCCGGCGCAGGCGGTGTTCGGTAACGTAGGCGACGCCCCGGCGCTGGGCCGCAATCCAGGTGCGCTCGGTGCGCGCACGGTCGTCCGGGTGGACGGCGTCGAGCCAGCCGTAGCCGCAGTACTGGTCGAAGCGCTGGCCCGTGAATGCGCTCCATGCCGGCTGCACGGTCTCGAACTGGCCGCTGGCCGGTCCTTCCCATTCGATGACATTCGAGGCAGCGACGAGCGAGCGGTAGCGCGCCTCGCTGCGGTGCAGCTGCTGGTCGGCCTGGCGCACCCCGGTGACGTCGCGCGCCAGCTCCAGCAAGCCTTGCAGCGTGCCGCCGTCGCCGTCGATGCGGGTGATTGTTACGTCCCACCAGCGCGGCCGGCCGTTTTTGGAAGGCGCCGCCGAGGTGAAGCGGCCGACCGCGCCGCTGCGCGCCTGTTCCAGCGCCGCGTTGACGGCGTCCTGCCGCGCGGCGCGCCATAGCGTGCCCAGCGGCTGGTACAGCACCACCGATTCGTCGTCGATACCGAGGGCGGCGACACCGTTTCGATTGATCGTCATGATGTCGCCGCCGCGGTCGAGCACCATCACGCAGTCGGCACAGCTTTCGAATATCCAGTGGTGGGACCACCGGCATGCCCGGCTTGTGCGGTGAAAGTGCGCGGCGGAGTGTCTGGCATGGCAGGCGGGCGGTGAGAATAAAAGTAATGAAGTTGTAATTCGGCAGCGTGGCTCCATCAACTGTGCCACATTCGATGCCCTGCTGTCGCGCCATAGTTTAGCTGAGCAAACGCTTTGATGTGCGGCAAAGCCCCGCTGAACCGAGGCCTTACCCTGAGTTCTTATGCCGCGCGCACGCGGTTTGTCGGTGGGGCTGCTTGCGATGAGCAAACTGCAACGCCGTGCTACCAAACAGGCATGGATATTATGCAATTATCTTTCGTACCGGGTTGCTGCAGCACGCTGTCGGCACGCTTGTTGTTCAGCGCATGCGTTCTGGCGCACGCGGCATTGGCCGGTTGCGCCAGTCTGACCGGCGCCCAGCAGGCCACGCCGGCCGGCTCGGCCCCGGTCGAAAAGGCGCCGCCCACCATCCTCATCACGCCGCAACTGATCGCCGCCGAGCAGCAACAGCGCGAAGCAGCGGTGCGCCAGGATCTGTCCTCGCTCATCGTCAATAATCCACCCTCCTACACGATCGGCCGCGGCGACATTCTTTCGATCGTGGTGTGGGACCACCCCGAACTGGGCGGCACCATCGTCACGCCGGCAGCCGGCGCCGCCGAGCTGGGGCCGAACGGCGCGCCGCCCAACGGTTTTGTTGTGGACAACGAGGGCAGAGTGCAGTTTCCCTTTGCCGGCAATCTCAAGCTGGCCGGCCTCACCGAAGACCAGGCGCGCGACCTGCTGGCGACCAAGCTGGCTAAATACATCGCCAGCCCGAATGTCACCCTGCGGGTGCAAGCGTTTCGCAGCAAGCGTGTCTATATAGATGGCGAAGTGCGCTCGCCCGGCTTGCTAGCCATCAACGACCTCCCCATGACGCTGACCGAGGCGCTCAACCGCGCCGGCGTCATGCTGCCCACCGCCGACCAGAGCCGCCTGCTGCTCGAGCGCG
>JAQGNM010000283.1 GCA_028291845.1 Massilia sp.
GAAAGACTATGCGCTGGCCGAGATTTCGCGTTGCGCAGCCGATCCGCAGTTGAAGCTCGGCTTGAAACTTCACTTCGGCAATTCGCGCGTGCAATTGGAAAAGCCTGAACACCTGGCGCGCCTGGTCGAAGTATTCGCGCTGGCCAACCGGCATCGCATGGCGCTGGCCGTGCATACGCGGGCGTCGATTTCGCAGCAGCATCCGTATGGCGCCGCGCAGGCGCGCCTGTTTATCGACAAATTGTTGCCGGCGGCGCCCAACGTGCCGGTGCAGGTCGCGCACATGGGTGGCAGCGGTCCCGGTTTCGAAGATGCCCCGGCGCATGCGTTCATCCGGGTGCTGACGCAGGCGCGCGCGGCGGGCGACCGCCGCACCCGCAATCTGTGGTTCGATGTCGCATCGACCGCCCATCCGTCCAACTCGCCGGGAACGTCCAGGCTGCTTGCCCTGCTGGTGCGCGAAGCGGGGATCGATCGCGTCCTGTATGGCTCCGATTCGGCGTTGGGCGAGAACCTGCGGCCACGCGAAGCATGGGCCGCATTTACCGCCTTGCCGCTCGAGCAGGATGAGATCCGCCGCATCGGGCGCAATGTGGCGCCGTACCTGCGGTAGTCTTCTCGGTCATGCGCGCCGTCGCACCCCGCCGTGGCGTCGTCCGAGCCGCGCGGACCGAAACGAGCTGACAGTTTTAATTCACGCTTAAGTCTGCTCAGTAAGAATGTATTTACAGACAAGCGATTCGCTGTCCGTTCCACAAACCGGCAAAGAGCCACCATGCAATCGAATCTGCAATCCACTTACGGCCACTCGGGCAGCTTGCCCGCGGTGCGCCACCGCGTGCTGCGCAATACCTACTGGCTGCTGGCGCTGTCGATGATTCCCACTGTGCTTGGCGCGTTCATCGGCGTACAGACCGGCATGGCGCCGCCCGGGGGCGCATTCGGCTTTATTCTCTTCATGGCCTTGGCGTTCGGCTTCATTTTCGCCATCGAAAAAACCAAGGATTCGGCGCTTGGCGTATTCGTATTGCTGGGCTTTACATTTTTCATGGGCTTGATGCTCACGCCGATCCTCACGCGCACGCTGGGCTTCGCCAACGGCGGTACCCTGATCATGGCCGCCTTCGGCGGCACCGCAGCCATTCTTGCAGTGATGGCCAGCGTCGCCACCGTATCGAAGCGGGATTTTTCCGCCATGGGTAAGTGGCTGATGGCAGGCGTAGTGGTGTTGCTGCTGGCGTCGGTGGCGAATATTTTTCTGGGCATGTCGGCTCTGTCGATCGTCATCTCGGTGATGGCCATCGGCATCTTCTCGGCGTTTATCCTGTATGACGTCCAGCGCATCGTCAATGGCGGCGAAACCAATTACATTACGGCCACACTGAGCATTTATCTCAGCGTCTACAATATCTTCGCCAACTTCCTGGCCTTGCTGGGCCTAGGTGGCGGCAGCCGCGACTAGCGCAGATGAAGATGCGCTGCGCGGGCGTACACGGTGATGGTCCGCCACTGTCGCAACTGTTGCGGCAGCTGGCGGACGACACCGCGCGCGAGCGGATTTCGGTGGGCGACCTGCTGGTGGTATTGGGCGATCGCGCCATCGGCGCCCTGCTGTTCATCTTCGCGGTACCGAACATCCTGCCGGCGCCTCCCGGCACTTCGGTGATCCTGGGCGCGCCGCTGGTGTTCCTGGCGGCCCAGCTGACCTTCGGCATGCGGCCCTGGCTGCCGGGCCTGATCAGCCGGCGCTCGATGTCGCGCAAGGATTTTCACGGCATGCTGCGGCGCGTGCTGCCATGGCTGGAACGCGCCGAAAAACTGCTGCTGCCGCGGATCAGCATGCTGGCCCTGCCGCCATCGGAATACATCGTCGGTCTGGTCTGCCTGCTGCTGGCCACGGTGCTGGTGCTGCCGATTCCGTTAGGGAACATGTTGCCGGCCTTGTCGATCAGTCTGCTTGCACTGGGCTTGCTCGAACGCGACGGTTACGCCATCGTCAGCGGCCTGGTGGCGGCGGTGGCGGCGGCCTTCGTCGTGTCAGGCGTAATCTGGGGCATCATCGAAAGCATCGGCTTCATGCTGCGCCAGGTGCTGGGCTAAAGAACGAGGCAGGCAATGATCTGTCCATGCCGGCGGACTCGCCACCACTAAACGATTCCATCCGTCACATCAGATCAGCGCACTAGCGCGGCAGTCTCCGGTACAAGCCCTGCCCCGGCAATACTGGCGCAAAGCAAAACTCCGCCGCCATCGTGCGCATCGCGCTCGACGGGTCGATCTGCAGGATGCCGAAGCCGCACAGGCTGTCGCTGAAAATGCCCAGCGCCCGCTGCTGCAACTGATGACCGTACTCGCGCAGCGGCCGGGCGCATACCACCGCCTCGAATTCGCGGAACGAGGCGTCGCTGGCCAGGTCGTGCACGTGGCAGCTGAGCGCGCTGCGCATCGGCTCGCTCAAGGTAAAGCCATCGGCGTCGGCTTGTAGCCAGGTACGCAGGCTGGCATGGCCGCCGTTGGCCGTATGCAAGGCATCGAGCCGGTCGGCCTCCTCGGACGACATGCGCAGGGCGGGAATTTCCTGCACCAGCAATTCGTCGGCGCTGGTTACGTACAGCTGGGTGCGCTCAAGCTGTTCCTCTTCCTTGAGCATGGCGGCGATCAATACCACAAGCCCCGGATGGGTGCAGTCGGCGATCCAGATGGCGGGGTACGGCGAGGAGCGCAGGATCGGTACCACGGCAAAGCGCAAGGCCATCAACAGGTGCGAGTCGGCCGGCGAGGCGCTGTGCCCGGTGCTGAGCAGGCGGATGACCTCCTGGCCCAGTTTTTGGTCGCGCAAAACCTGGCCTTGCAGCGCCGATATGTGCGACAGCTGGCGGCGCGCCACCAGCTCCTCGAGCTTCGCCTTGATCACCAGCGGATTAAAACCGCGGAAATCGGTGCCGAACCGGGCGTGCAAGGCGGTCAGAAACAGCGATGTTTCCAGCACCCCTTCATGGACCGGCTCGCCGCCGGCGACCAGCGGCGGCTCAACGGCAGCGGCACGGCTGCAGCGAAGCGCTTCGCGGCTGTCCTCCTTATCCATCAATGGCCCAGCCATACACGGATCAAGGTCAGCAACTGCGCCACGTCGACCGGCTTGGTGATGTAGTCGCTGGCGCCGGCGGCGATGCACTTGTCGCGGTCGCCTTTCATGGCCTTGGCTGTCAAGGTGATGATCGGCAAGGCTTTGAACTGCGGAATCTGGCGGATCGCGCGCATGGTGTCGTAGCCGTCCATCTCCGGCATCATGATGTCCATCAAGACGATTTCAATGCCCGGCACTTCTTCCAGCATGGCGATGCCATCTTTACCGTTTTCGGCGAAGTGCACCTCCATCTTGTAGCGTTCCAGTACCGTGGTGAGGGCGAAGATATTGCGCAGGTCGTCGTCGACCACCAGGACTTTGCGGCCGACCAGATCGGCGGTCGAGGCTTGCACCTCTTCCAGCATCCTTCTCTGCTGCTCGGGCAGGTCGGCGGGCGACCTGTGCAGGAACAGCGCCGTTTCATCGAGCAGGCGCTCGCGCGAACGGGCGTCTTTCAGCACGATGGTCTTGGCAAAGCGCTTCAGTTTCGTCACTTCCTTGCGCGACAGCTCGGCCGCCGTGTAGATCACCACCGGCAAGCCGGACAGCGACTTGTCTTTCGAGATGGTGTCGAGCAAGGTAAAGCCGTCCATGTCCGGCAGGCTCAGATCGAGCACCATGCAGTCGAAGCGGCGGGTTTTCAGCAATTCGAGGGCGGCGTGGCCGCTGTCGACGGCGACCAGTTCGAGGTCCTTCTCGCCGATCAGCTCGATCATGTCCTGGCGCTGCACCTGGTCGTCCTCGACGATCAACAGGCTGCGCTTGGCTTGGTTCATGAATTGCTGGATGCGGTCGAACTCTTCCTCCAGGCGGTTCAGTTTGACGGGTTTGTCGAGGTAGGAGATAGCGCCGGCGCGCAGGGTTTTCTCGCGCTCGCGCATGCTCGACATCACGTGCACGGGAATGTGGCGGGTGGCCGGATCGCGTTTCAAGCGGTCGAGGACGATGAAACCATCGGTGTCGGGCAGGTCCAGGTCGAGCATGACGGCGATCGGCAGGTAATCGCGCGCCAGCGACAGCACCGATTCGCCGCTGAACGTGACGATGCCTTTCAAGCCGCGGCTCCGGGCCTGCGACAGCAGGATGTCGGCAAAGGCGGCATCGTCCTCGACGATCAGCACAGCCTGGTCGCCGTGGGCGATCAGGTTGCGGTCGTCCGCTTCGACGTCTTCCGCAGCCAGGCCGCCGGCCACCGGACCATAGGAAATCGCCAGCGAGGTCGGCACATCGAGCGTTACCCGGTTTTGCGGCGTGTCGGGTGGCACCGGCAAGGCGTAGGTACGCTCCTGCACCGAGCCGGGGCTGCCCAGCGCGGTGTGCGAGAGCGGCAGGAACAGGGTAAACGTCGAACCGGCGCCGACCACGCTGGTGACGCGGATCTCGCCGCCCAGCAAGCGCGCCAGTTCGCGACTGATCGACAGGCCCAGCCCGGTGCCGCCGTAACGGCGCGCCGTGGAACCGTCGGCTTGCTGGAAGGCTTCGAAGATCAGTTGCAGCTTGTCGGAGGAAATACCGACGCCGGTGTCGGTGACGGAGAAGGCGATTACCGCGTCGGCGTGGCCGAGGAACTGGTGGTCGCTGCTCCAGCCGCCCCTCACCACCCCGATATTGAGGCGCACTTCGCCGTGGGCGGTGAATTTGAAGGCGTTCGACAGAAGGTTTTTCAGAATCTGCTGCAGGCGCGTGGTGTCGGTCATCATGCCGGCTGGCAGGTTCTTGTCGAGGTCGATGAAGAATTTCACCAGTTTCGCCTCGGCCATGTGGCGGAAAGTGCGCTCGACATAGGTCGACAGCACCCTGAAACGGGTCTCGCTTACTTCCAGCGTGACGGTACCGGATTCGATCTTCGACAAGTCGAGGATGTCGTTAATCAGAGTGAGCAAGTCGGAAC
>JAQGNM010000300.1 GCA_028291845.1 Massilia sp.
CGCGCAATCTTGACGTCGCCGACAATACGGTCGATATACGCCGCGCCGATGTCGTGGGTGCAGTAACTGCCTGCCACGGGCGCTGCACTGCCGTCGTGCCCGACAATGCTGTCGTACAGGGCGGTAATGGTGGCGCCGTGGATGGCGTCGCCCTCCAGCACCATTTTAAAGCCGTTGTAGTCGGGCGGATTGTGGCTGCCGGTGACCATGATCCCCGAGTTGGCTCCCAGCACCTTGGTGCCGTAGTACACCATCGGCGTGGCCACCACGCCCAGGTCGATGACGTCGACCCCGGCCGCCTGCAATCCGGCAGCGAGCGCCTTGGCCAGCTCCGGGCCCGACAGGCGGCCGTCGCGCCCGATCACCACCGATTTCTCCCCCTTTTCCAGCACCGCCCTGCCGAAGGCTTGACCGATCTGGTGCGCCACGCCGGCATCGAGGGTGCTGCCGATCACGCCGCGAATGTCGTAAGCCTTGAAGATCGATCTGGAGAGCGCAACCATAATTTTCCTGTCTTTGCAATAACGGTAATGGAATATTCCGCGCGCCTGCGAACGGCACAATGGCGACGGGAGGAACAGGGGAGTATTGTAGCGGCAAGCGCGATGCTTGGGTGTTACGCGCCGCCGCGGACGCGTGACGCAGAGGAAAGACCAGCATGCACGGCCATGCAAGCGGCGCCGGCAAGCGCAGCCGGACTATATTCAAACCAGGCGAATGCGCTAAGCGGGCGAATAAACAATTGATTGAATGGCCGATTGGCCGATTCAGCAATCCAAGCGCGCCCGCTTTACATGCAGCGTGCCAGGTTTATACGCGCAGCTTGTCGATCGATTTGCCGCCTTCAACCCATTCCTTGACCCATTTCGGTTGACGGCCGCGGCCGGTCCATTGTTGCGAAGCATTGTCTGGATGGCGGAAGCGCACAGCGACGCTGCCGGTTTTGCCGCCGCGACCGGTAGTGGCGAGCAGATCTTTCAAAGGCACGCCAACGCTTTGGGCGATAGCCAGAATCTGTTCGCGGGCCTTGGCCATATCCGATTGCTCGCGCTTCTTCATTTCCTGCTTGATTTGCTCCTGAAGATTGCGCATATCGCCTACTGACATATTTGACAGGTCCATTGTCGTTTCCTTGGTAGTGGGTTGAGGCCGATTAAGTGAATTCTCACCAATTGTCGCAATATACTACATCTGGATTTGGAATGGCTAACAAAAACTGCCGGAACAGCGCCAACCGCTACCGCCAAACAGCACTGCGGCAATTCGGCCGGTCATTTGCGCTAATCCTTTTTACGCCATATCAGCCAACGCGGCGACTTGAATCGAACAATACGCGCGTAAAGCCAGATGTAACTGACCATAAACAATAAAGCGCAGAATATCAAGAGGCCGGTATGGCGCCAGAACAGGCTGGCCGGGATAACCGCCATCAGCGATAGCGCCCACAGATAGGGCGAAGTCAGCGCATTACGGCGCATCAGTGCGCGCCCTTCCTTGCGCCCCACCGCCCATTGCACCACGCGGCGGAAGATCAGGCTGTGCAGATGAATGCCGTCGGGCATGGCCGGCGATTGACCGCGTAGAAACATGCGCCGGTACGCGGAGAACAAGGTTTCAAAGGCGGGATAAATCAGCAGCAGCACCGGGTACCAGGTCGATACCGCCGGATTGCGAATGACCAGCAACAATGACAACTCGCCGAGCATGAAGCCGATAAAGTAGGCGCCGCCATCGCCGAGAAAGATCAGGCCCACCGGATAATTCCATATTAGAAACCCGGCAGTCGCGCCGGCCATGATCAGCGCCGCCACCACGATAAAAACGTCGCCCACCTGGAACGCCACATAGGCCAGCGAGACCATCATGCAAATACCGACCACGCTGGCCAGGCCGTTGAATCCGTCGATGATATTGATGGCATTGGCAATCCCGGCCACCGCCAGCACCGTCAATGGCAGCATCAACCAGACATAGGGCAGCGACAGCACGCCGAACGGCAAGTCAATCCGGTCCAGCCTGGCATCGATGAGCCACCAGGCCATTACCGCGGCCGCCATGGTCAGCATCAGGCGGCGCGAAGGACTGACCTTGCCGGTGTAATCCTCGATAATACCGCCGACGAATGCCACCGCAGCGCAAAGCAATAAAGACAACATTGTCATCGTCATTTCCGGCACCCGCCAGATGGAAATGGCGGCGCTGATCAACACGGCCATAAAAATCGGCAAACCACCGATGCGCGCGACATGATGCGCATGGACTTTTTGAACGCCGCCAAAATCGGCATCCAGCGCCGGTCCATGCAAGCGTGATTGCTTAATCACCAGAAGCGTCAGTAACGCGGAGGAAAAAAAGCTGATGAGAAAAGAAAACATTTATTTTTCTAATTAATACTATTAGTTACGCAGGAGACCAAATTCTCCGCGTATCGCCCAGGCGAAGTCGATGCATTGTAGAGTGAATTGGCCGGATGCCAAAGCAGGGTCATGCGGTTATGACCCTGCATCGATGACTGCGCGGTGGCAGCACCTGGCGGCGCCGCGCACAAAGTGTCGGTTAAAACAAATCGTTTATTCGCGCTGTCGCATTACGTCAGCGGAAAACTTCCGCGTCGGCAAGTGCGCTCCCCTGATTATCCTTGGCCGACACCACCGCGGCGCCGCGCAAGGGCCATTCGATGGCCAGCGCCGGGTCGTTCCAGAGAATCGTGCGTTGGCTTTGCGGCGTCCAATAATCGGTCGATTTGACCAGGCATTCGGCAAGCTCGCTGGTCACCACCGAACCATGGGCAAAACCGGCCGGCACCCACAGTTGCCGCCGGTTTTCCGCCGACAGTATCACCGATACCCAGCGCCCGAAGAAAGGCGATTGCGCGCGCAAGTCGACCACCACGGCAAATACCGCGCCGGCGATGACGCGCACCAGTTTTGCCTGCGGCAGGCCGACCTGATAATGCAGGCCGCGTACGACATCGCGCGCCGAGCGGAAATGGTCGTCCTGGACGAATATGGCGTGCTGGCCGGTGCTCTCGGCAAACTGGCGCGCATTGAAGCTCTCATAAAAAAAACCGCGCTCGTCGCCGTACACCTTGGGCTCGACGATCAGCACTTCGGGGATCGCGGTGGGAGTCACTTTCATTCAATTTCCTTGTGCGCACGTTAAAAAACCGCAAACCATACCGCAATTCTATGTGAAACTTGTTATCCACTCCTATTAAAGATGTAATGAGAACTTACGCAATCGGCGACCTCCAGGGTTGCATGCACGAGGCGGCGGCGCTGCTGGCGCTGATCGAACGCCAGCACGACGACGATCCAGACCGCGCCATTGTCTTTGTCGGCGACCTGGTCAACCGCGGCCCCGACTCGCTGGGCGCCCTGCGCCGGGTGATGGCGCTGTGCCAGGACAGCGCCGGCCACGTGCAGGCTTTACTGGGCAACCACGACCTGCACCTGCTGGCGGTGGCCGCCGGCGTGCAGAAGGCCACGCGCGGCGACACCTTCGACGACATCCTCGCCGCCCCCGACCGTGAATTGCTGATGGACTGGCTGCGCGCCCGCCCGCTGGCCCTGCTGCGCGGCACGCACCTGCTGTTTCACGCCGGCGTGCTGCCCGAATGGAGCGCGGCCCAGACCATCGCCCTGTCGCGCGAAGTCGAAGCGGTGCTGCAGGGACCGCGCTGGAAGGAATTTTTGGCGCAAATGTACGGCAACACGCCGGACCGCTGGGACGACGCCCTCACCGGCTATGCCCGCCTGCGCTGCATCGTCAACGCGCTCACCCGCATGCGTTTTTGCACGCCCGACGGCGTGATGGTGTTCGGCCACAAGGAAAGCGCCGGCGCCCCGGCCGGGTCGGGCCTGCTGCCCTGGTTTGAACTGGCGCAGCGCAAAACACGCGATGTCACGGTGGTGTTCGGCCACTGGTCGGCGATGGGCCTGCTGATGCGCGACGATGTGATCGGTCTCGACAGCGGCTGCGTCTGGGGCGGCAAGCTGTCGGCCGTATGCCTGGAAGACCGCCGCCTGCTGCAGGTCGACTGCCCCGAGTATCGGCACGCCGAGGCGAAGAAAACCGCTTAGGCCGGCGTTGGGGTCAGCTCCGCCAGCGCCGCGCCGATCGCCGCGCTGGCGGCCGCGCCCAATTCGCGCCGGTGCGCGCCACGCCCGTCGATCGGCGCCAGCCAGCTCACCCGCGCCTGCACCGGCGGGCCATTCAGGATCGTCATCATGCTGGCGGCGAAGCTGATATCTCCGGTGAAATCGACGCCGGGGTGAAAACGGCCGTGCTGATCGAGATAGGCCAGCGCCAGCGGCTGCAACTGGGCGCCGGCGTCGATCGCCGCCTCGAACAGGTTGGCGTGAAACGGCAGCAGCGCGCCCTGGGCGGCGGTGGTCCCTTCGGGGAAGAAGGCGACCCGCTGGCCCCTTTGCAGTTGCTCGACGATGCCCTTGAAGGTGTGGCGCAGGCCGCGCCGGTTGCCGCGGGCGATGAAAATGGTGCCGGCCTGGTGCGCCAGCCAGCCCATCGCCGGCCAGGCGCGGATTTCCGCCTTGGCGACGAAGTGCGACGGCGCCATCGCGTTGATTACGAAAATATCCAGCCAGGAGACGTGATTGGCCGCCAGCAGGGCATGCGCCAGCGGCGCGCCGCACTGGCTCAGGCTGACGCCGCAGATGCGCAGCAGCCGCCGCGACCAGCCGGCCACGAGGCGCTCGCGGCGCGCGCTGCCGGCCAGCGGAAACAGCAGCGCGCAGCTGGCCAGGCCTTCGACCAGGTGAAGTAGAACGCGCAGCAGGCGGACGGCGGGCTTGAGCTTCAATGGACCTGCGGTAGTGGCGTCAGCGCGCCGCCCGCTCCCACGCCAGTTGGCCGGCGACGACGGTGGCCATCACGCGGCCGGCCAGTTCGTAACCGATGAAGGGCGTGTGCTTGCCCTGGCTGGCCAGGGCGGCCGGCGCCACGGTCCAGCGCGCGGCCGGGTCGAACAGCACGATATCGGCCACCGCGCCGACGCCAAGCTGGCCGCCGGCCAGGCCGGCCACGCGGGCCGCATCGCAGCTCACCTTGGCCAGCGCGGCCGACAGAGGCATACGCTGATCCTCGGCCCATTTCAGGGTCAGCGACAGCAACAGTTCGAGGCCGGTGGCGCCGGGCGAGGCTTCGCCGAACGGCAGCAGCTTTTCGTCATCATCGACCGGGGTATGGTCAGAGCAGATGGCGTCGATCAAGCCGTCGGCCAGGCCGGCCTGGATGGCGGCGCGGTCGCGCTGGCTGCGAAACGGCGGCGTCACGCGTGCGTTGGAATCGAAAAAGCCAATGTCGGCGTCGGTCATGTGGATGTGGTGCACGCCGACGTCGCAGGTGATCGGCAAGCCTTCTTTTTTGGCGGCGCGCACCAGTTCAAGGCCGGCGGCGGACGACATGCGGCACAGGTGCACGCGCGCGCCGGTGGCGCGCACCAGTTCGAAAATCGTGTGCAGGGCGATGGTCTCGCTCATCACCGGCACCCCCGACAAGCCCAGGCGCGAGGCCAGCGCGCCGCTGTGGGCGATGCCGCCGCGGCCGATGTGGGCGTCCTGCGGGCGCAGCCAGACGGTGTAATCGAAGGTGCGGGCGTACTGCAGCGCGCGCAGCAGCACGGTGGTGTCCTCGATCGGCTCTTCGGCTTGGGCAAAGCCGATGCAGCCCGCTTCGGTCAGCTCGGCCATTTCCGTCAGCGCCTTGCCTTTCAAGCCCATCGTCAGCGCGCCCAGCGGGTGGACGTGGGCCTGGTGCAGGCCGCGCGCGCGGTGCTTGAGCATTTCGACCAGCCCCGGTTCGTCGAGCACCGGGTCGGTGTCGGGCGGGCATACCAGGGTGGTCACGCCGCCCTGCATGGCCGCCTGCATCTCGGATTCCAGCGTGGCCTTGTATTCGTAGCCCGGTTCGCGCAGGCGCGCCGACAGGTCGACCAGGCCGGGAGCGACCACCAGATGGCTGGCGTCGATGACGCGATCGGCGACAAAGCCGGCCGGCGCGGCGCCGATCGCCGCCACGCGGCCGTTGTCGATATAAATATCGTGGGTGGCGTCGATGCCGTTGGCCGGATCGATCAGGCGGCCGTTTTTGATATGCAGTTTCATCCGTGCGCTCTTATCCATGTGTGCCCGCCACGATACTCATCACCGCCATCCGCACGGCGATGCCGAACGTCACCTGCGGCAAAATCACCGCCTGCGCGCCGTCGGCCACCGCGGAATCGATTTCGACGCCGCGGTTCATCGGGCCCGGGTGCATGACGATGGCGTCCGGCTTGGCCAGCGCCAGCCGTTCGGGCGTGAGGCCGTAACTTTTAAAATATTCCTGGGCCGACGGCAGCAGCGCGCCGCTCATCCGTTCGTTCTGCAGGCGCAGCATGATGATGACGTCGACATCCTTCAGCCC
>JAQGNM010000316.1 GCA_028291845.1 Massilia sp.
TCGCGTGCGAATGCGGCGCCGCCGGCAGCGGGGCCAGGCTGCACCGCGCCCGCCCAGCCGATGATCAGGATGCCGTGGTCGCGCGGCTGCACCAGCAGGTGGGCCGGGTACAAGCGTCCATGCGCCCACCCCGCCGCATGCGCAAAGCCCAGCACTTCCAAAATGCGGCGCCACATCCAGACCGCGTGGCGCGCATCGATGCCGCCGGGGTAGTTGGCCTGCACCGCATCGAGGCTGCCCCAGAAGCCGGCCGGCACGCGCAGCGCCAGCGTGTCGCCGCCGAGCGCCACCGGCTGCTGCAGGCGCTGGCTGAAATATGCGGCGCCCGGCACATCCGGATTCTGAAGGGCGCCGAGCACCTGGTACTCGCGCAGCAGACGCCCGGCCGGCGCGCCATCGAAGGCTACCTTGAGCACCACCCGTTCGGCCGTCGCGCCGCGGCGCTCAGCAAGCAGGATGCGGGCGTTTTCGCCCGTCGCCAGCGGCGCCAGGACGCGATAGACCTGGCCGGCGCAGGTGATCGAGTTGGTAGCGTCCGCATCGGCATCGGCAGCATGGGCGCGCTGCCAGGCTTGCCTGAAACGTTTGGCGTCGACCGCTGTGACGGGGGCGGCATTGAGCGCGCCACAGTAAGCGCAAGTGACGGCACGCCAGCGCGCCTGGCGCGGCAGCGGTGCGCCGCAATGCTGGCAGACGACGACGGCAGCATCCATGGCCTAGGCAGCGCCGGCGCTGGATGAATGATGGTGGCGGAGAGCCATTCAGAACTGTCCTATGCAAACTATCGCGGGAATCTGATTCTCCGGCGAGCGTTGTTTGCGGACAATGATATTTCTCAAACTGCTGAGATATTTGACTTTTGCCTATGTCGTTTGCATGGAATCAAGCCGTCGCGAGCGGGCGCGGCGGAACAGAAAAGCTGGTCTATTTCGCAAACACCTGGCTTATATCCTTGAACGATTTGAATTCCAGCGCATTGCCCGACGGGTCGAGAAAAAACATGGTGGCCTGCTCGCCCGGCAAGCCGGCAAAGCGGATATACGGCTCGATGACGAATTCGACGCCGGCCACGCGCAGGCGGACCGCCAGTGCTTCCCATTCGTCGCGCGCGATGATGGCGCCGAAGTGGCGCGCCGGCACCTGGTGGCCGTCCACGCTGCTGGTGGCGACATGGCCGCATTCTTCCGGCGCCAGGTGGGCGACCAGCTGGTGGCCGAAGAAATCGAAATCGATCCAGTTGGCCGAGCTTCTCCCTTCCGGGCAGCCGATCAAGCCGCCATAGAAGCGCCGCGCGGCCTCGAGGTCGTTGACGGGAAAGGCCAGGTGGAACAGGGCGGTGGCGGGCATCGGCGGCTTTCGGCTTGAGGTGGACAGGGTAGACACGGTAGACACGACAAGCATGCCACATTACCAGCCGCTCATGTCAGGCCTGGCGCGAGTGAAGTGTTCGCAGGCTAACAGAGCACGGCGCCTGGCGCTGCTACGCTCTGCCGATGTTGCCCCACTTTTCTGCGATGGATGACCGCTGTCCTGGCGAGGCCGCCGTGGGCCGACCGCTGGCCGACGTGCTGCGTTGGCGCTGGCGGCCGGCGCCAGCGTCGATGGCACCGTGTATTGCCTTGGATTTGGCGTCGTCGCGCTGGTAAGCTTGAGCGCCTGGGCCATGCGCCTGAAAAATCCACTCAATAACAAGGAGCGCCGTTGCTAGACCTGATCGCCACTTCCCCTCCATGCGCCGACCACATGGGACTTGCCTTGACCGGCCTGGCCGACCTGGTGCGCGCGGCCGGCTACCGTTTTCAGACGGTGACGCCGGCCACCCACCAGCGCGTACTTCAACGGGGCCAGCGCTGGGCGCGCGACCTGGCCGATGCCTTCGGCTGGAACCTGCCCTTTCACACCGCCTTGCTCGACGAGGCCCGTTGCGCCGAGCTGGCGGCCGCCGGCGTCATCGAGGCGCACGGAGAGGGCTGGAAGGCGCGGCTGCGCGCCGCCACGCTGGGGCAACGCATCGTGTTCCACTCGGCCTATCCCACCGAGCAGGAGGACGCGGTCTTTTTCGGCCCCGATACGTACCGCTTCGTCGCCGCCATCGAACGCACGCTGCCCGCATTACCTTTGCCGGCACGGGTGATCGACATCGGCTGCGGCGCGGGCGCCGCCGCCATCGTGCTGGCCGGCGCGCTGCCGCACGCCGAGGTGATCGGCGCCGACATCAACCAGCGCGCCCTGGCGCTGACAGCGCACAACGCCCGCATCGCCGGTGTGCGGCTGCAAACGGCCCACAGCGATTTGCTCGACGGCGTCGACGGCCGCTTCGACCTGATCGTCGCCAATCCACCCTACATGCTCGACGCCAGCGCGCGCGCCTACCGCCACGGTGGCGGCGGTCACGGCGAAGGGTTGGCGCTGGCGATCGTGCGCGCGGGCCTGGCACGGCTGGCGCCGGGCGGCAGCCTGCTGCTCTACACGGGCGCGGCCATCGTGCGCCAGCGCGACCAGTTTTACGAGGCGGCCGCGCCGCTGCTGCGGGCGGCCGGCTGCGCATGGCATTACGAGGAACTCGATCCCGACGTATTCGGCGAACAGCTGGAGCAGCCGGGTTACGCCGACGTCGAGCGCATCGCCGCCGTGTGGCTGACGGTGACGATGTCGGCGTCGGCGTCGGCGTAGCCATGCGCCAGTTGGCATTGACGTGGAAGCTGGCGCGGGTCGGACCGCACCAGCTGTTTCCGATGCTGCCGCTGGCACGCCGCAACCGGCTGGTGCGGCGCTGGTCGCCAGTCACCTGGCCGCCGGCGAGCGCCGGGCCCTGTTCCCGGAAGGGACCTCGGGGCCTCGGCGGCGCCGATGCCCAGACCGGCGGAGCCGCCCTGCAAATTAACCTTGAATAGCGCGCCGATGATACGCGGCTCATTCAACATTACTGCTATGCAGCATAACAAGTTCAACGTTGACAGGAAAGCATTCCTTGTCATTTGGCGCACGCGGGCAGAGATAGTCCTGAAATCCCACAATTGCATGTCCTTACGATGAAACGGCCCGCATGATCGACCTTGCCCTGCCCCGCACCCTCGGCCTGTTCGCCATCACCGCCGTCGCCGAACTGCTCGGTTGCTACCTGCCGATGCTGTGGCTGAGTGGTAAAGGGTCGATATGGCTGCTGGCGCCGGCGGCGCTCAGCCTGGCCGCCTTTGTTTGGCTATTGAGCTTGCACCCGGCCGCCAGCGGGCGCGTGTACGCCAGCTACGGCGCCGTGTATATCGCCACCGCGCTGGCCTGGCTGGTGCTGGTCGATGGCGTCACGCCGCGCTGGAACGATTACCTGGGCGTCGGCCTGGCCCTGCTGGGCGCCGGCGTGATCGCCGCCGGCAGAAGCTGAGCGCCACGTGCCAAGGCCATCTCTCAGCTTGCCTATATATTGACAGCGCATGACCTTATAGCCACTCGGTCGTTCGCCGACGGCGGCGCACCCCATATAGTGGCGGGTTCACTGTTTAGTTTGCTGGAGTTGCGCATGTCCCGTTCTACCCTGTTGTTTGGCGCTGTATTGGCGCTGCCCCTGGCGCTGCCGCTGGCCGGCCTGGCCGCCGAGCCGGTCGAAGTCGTCAAAATCGGCCACGTCGCCGCCACCTCGGGCGCGGTCGCCTATTTTGGCAAGGACAACGAGAATGGCGCCCGCATGGCGGTCGAGGCGCTCAACGCGCGCGGCGTCAGCATCGGCGGCAGGAAGGCGCGCTTCGAACTGCTGGCCGAAGACGACGGCGGCGACCCGAAACAGGCGACCTCGGCGGCGCAAAAACTGGTCGACGCCAAGGTCAACGCGGTGATCGGCCACCAGACCTCGGGCACCAGCATCCCCGCCTCGAAGATTTATCACGACAACGGCATCGCGCAAATTTCGCCGTCGGCCACCAGCCCGCAGTACACGGCGCAGGGTTTTAATACCACCTTCCGGGTGGTCAGCAACGACAAGCAACTCGGCCGCGTGCTGGGGCGCTACGCCGTCACCGGCCTGGCCGCCAAGCGGGTCGCGGTGATCGACGACCGCACCGCCTACGGCCAGGGCGTGGCCAACGAGTTCATCAAGGGCGTCAAGGAGGCCGGCGCCGTGGTCGTCGGCAAAGAATTTACCACCGACAAATCCACCGAATTTTCCGCCATCCTGACGAAAATCCGCGCGACAAAACCGGACCTGGTGTTCTTTGGGGGGATGAGCGCGGTGGCCGGCCCGATGCTGCACCAGATGCGGCAACTGGGCTTTGGCGCCACCAAGTTCGTCGGCGGCGACGGCATCTGCTCCGACGAGATCGTCAAGCTGGCGCAGGGCGCGGTGATCGATGGCGAGGTAGTGTGCGCCGAGGCCGGCGGCGTCGAAGCGAAGGGCAAGGCGGCCATCGACAAGTTCCACGCCGCCTACAAAAAACGCTTCGGCATCGAGGTGCAGATTTATTCGCCGTACACCTACGACGCCGTGATGGCCGTGGCCGAGGCGATGGTCAAGGCGGGCTCGAGCGCGCCGGCCAAATACCTGCCGGCGCTGGCGGCAATCCGCTACCCGGGCATCACCGGCACCATCGCTTTCGACAAGGCTGGCGACATCCGCGACGGCACCCTCACCCTGTACACCTTCAAAGGCGGACACCGCAGCGTGGTGGCAGTGACCCGCTAGGGAAGCGCTGATCAATCGACGTTTTCGGCCGATTCACACATTTTTGGCGTCGTGACCGCCACGCAGTTTCGATTCCGCTTTTTCAGAAGCACTACGCGAGCTTTTCGGGTAAATCGACGGTATTTCT
>JAQGNM010000330.1 GCA_028291845.1 Massilia sp.
CTCGCGTGTTCATCAAAGTCGGCTCCGGCCAAATCATCGTCAACGGCAAGCCAGCGTCGGATTATTTTTCGCGCGAAACCGGCCTGATGGTGATTCGCCAGCCGCTGGAACTGACTGGCAACGTCGAGCGTTTTGACATCAAAGTCAACGTGCACGGCGGCGGCGAGTCCGGCCAGGCAGGCGCAGTGCGCCACGGTATCACCCGCGCCCTGATCGACTACGACGCATCGTTGAAGCCGGAACTGGCCAAAGCCGGTTTCGTCACCCGCGATGCCCGCGAAGTCGAGCGTAAAAAAGTTGGTCTGCGCAAAGCACGTCGCGCAAAGCAGTTCTCGAAGCGTTAATTCGTTTCATGTGGCGCCCACGGGCGCCATGCAAAAACCGCCGGCCGCAAGCCGGCGGTTTTTTTGTTTACACGCACAGTAATACGCGAAGCGCAGCGATTTTCCGCTGCTGTTAAAATCGCGCTTCGCTAGAAGAATTACCTCATTTCAAAGGACAAAACATGATCAAAGTTGGCATCGTTGGCGGCACCGGATACACGGGCGTGGAATTGCTGCGATTGCTGTCGGCCCACCCTGACGCCGAGCTGACCGCGATCACCTCGCGCAAGGAAGACGGCTTGCCGGTGGCCGACATGTTTCCATCCTTGCGCGGCCACGTCGACCTGGCGTTTTCCGCGCCCGACAAAGTCGACCTGAAACAGTGCGACGTGGTGTTCTTCGCCACCCCGCACGGCGTCGCCATGGCCCAGGCCCCCGAGTTGCTGGCCGCCGGTGTCAAAGTGATCGATCTGGCCGCCGATTTCCGCCTGAAAGACCAGGCGGTCTTTGAAAAATGGTACAAGATCCCGCACACCGCGCCGGAGCTGATCGAGCAGGCCGTCTATGGCTTGCCGGAGCTCAATCGCGACGCCATCAAGGGCGCCAGGCTGATCGCCAATCCGGGCTGCTATCCGACCACCATGCAGCTGGGCTTTTATCCGCTGCTCAAGGCCGGCCTGATCGATGCGACGCACCTGATCGCCGATGCGAAATCGGGCGTTTCCGGCGCCGGCCGCAAGGCCGAAATCGGCACCTTGTTCTCCGAGTCGAGCGACAATTTCAAAGCCTACGGCGTGTCCGGACACCGCCACACGCCGGAAACCTCGGCCCAGCTGCAGCGGTTTACCGATCAAAAAGTCGGGCTGACGTTTACTCCGCACCTGGTGCCGATGATTCGCGGAATGCATGCGACCTTGTACGCGCGTTTGACCAAGGACGTCAGCAACGATGATTTGCAAGCCTTGTTTGAAAATCAATACAAGGATGATGAGTTCGTCGATGTCATGCCCTTCGGCTCCCACCCGGAAACGCGCTCGACGCGCGGCGCCAACATGCTGCGCCTGGCGCTGCACCGGCCGGAAGGGGGCGACACCATCGTCATCCTGGTGGTGCAGGACAACCTGGTCAAAGGTGCCGCCGGCCAGGCCGTGCAGTGCATGAATCTGATGTTCGGTCTGCCGGAAGGGCAGGGACTGAAGCATATCGCCTTGCTGCCCTGACAGCAGGATTCGGGCGGGCTGGGCCGTTCTGCGGAATATCAAAGTCATGCTTGAAGGGAATAGTAGAGTGGGACAGGCCCAATCCGGGCGGTTTCCAGAAAGGCTGCGCCATGTTCGGCCGAACCCCTCAACCTTCCCGTCCCGAAATCGATAGCCTGATCGGCATCGCCGCCCGCATCGAGGGCGACCTCATTTTCAGCGGCGGCCTGCGCATCGATGGCGAGGTCCTCGGCAACGTCATCGCGGCCGATGGTCCCGACCACATGCTGGTTGTCTCCGAGCATGCCCGCATCGAAGGGGCGGTCAGTTGCGCCATCCTGGTGGTCAACGGCTATATCGCCGGCGCCGTTCACGTTACGGAAGTGCTTGAATTACAGGCGAAAGCCCGCATAGTAGGGGATGTCCATTACAAACTGCTGGAGATGCAGGGCGGCGCGGTCGTCACTGGTGCATTAAAACATCAACCTGACGGTCCGGCGCAATTTCATCTTGCCGAAGCGGAGCCCTCCGCAGCGTGACTCGTCCCAACAGTCTATAATGGCTCCAACCGTATCGAACCAGGAGTCACCCATGAATGCCGTAGAAATGACCATGCCGTCCGCCGCCGACGCAATGCCGTCGCCGATCATTTTCACTGACAGCGCCGCCCAGAAAGTGGCCCAGCTGATCGAAGAAGAGGGTAACCCCGATTTGAAACTGCGCGTGTTCGTGCAAGGCGGCGGCTGCTCCGGCTTCCAGTATGGTTTCACCTTCGATGAAATCGTCAACGAAGACGACACCACAATGGTGAAAAACGGCGTGCAGCTGCTGATCGATTCGATGAGCTACCAGTACCTGGTCGGCGCCGAGATCGACTACAAGGACGACCTCGAAGGCGCCCAGTTCGTCATCAAAAACCCAACCGCCACCTCGACCTGCGGCTGCGGTTCGTCGTTCTCAGTGTAAAACCGTCAAACAAAAGTAAAAACCTACTTTTGTTTGGTTTGGTCAGATAAAAAAGCGCCCGGCAGAGCCGGGCGCTTTTTCAGTATACGCAAACCCGATTCAGATCGACGGCGCCTCGGGGAATGAGGGCGGTGGTTGGCGGGGGCGTAATAAGCGGCCATGCATGCTGATCCTGTTCAGTTAAGTACAGCTGGTCCGACGAGCCGTGCCTTATGCACGCGTCGGACAGGCATCTCACGGCGCGAACGCGGCCCGGCGCTCCCCCTGCTAATCGCCGCCCGGATCGGTTAGCAGCAGGGGGACTGGCACCAGAGGTGCCTGTCCCATTGCCGAAGTACTCAAGCCTTCACTGAACACCATTACTGGCAGCCAAGCGCTTTTTCAGCAAAGACAACCCCGATTCA
>JAQGNM010000401.1 GCA_028291845.1 Massilia sp.
TGCGGAAGCGGAGACCGGCGGCTACCGCCGTAGCGGCATCGGCCGCCTGCATGGCTACGAGGGCCTGGAGGACTTCCTTGAAACCAAGCACAACAATCGCAACGCCGGGCTCGATTAAAGGGACGCGGCTAGGCGCTGCCGTTCTCCTCGTCCGGCTCCGGTTCATGCTTTTGCCTGCGCAAAAGCATGTACTGCGCCAACATGGCAATGAACAGCTTGGTAGCCGGGTTCAGCGGACGGCGCGGGTGGGCGACGCTGACAACTTGCCGGATCAGGCGCGGCGACACGATGGTGTGCGAGCGCAAGCTGCCCGCGCTCAGTTGGCGGTGTACCGCAATATGCGGAACGATCGTGGCGAGCTGGGTTTGCTCGACCAGTTTGACCGTCGTCACCAGTGAATCGATCTCGAATTTTGGGGTCAGTTCGACATTCTCGTTCTGCGCGAAACTATCGATATTGCTTCGCAGACCGTGGCCGCGCGTCGGCAATACCAGTTGCAGGCCGAGGGTTGGCAGCTGGCGCAAGGTCAGCCGCGCAGGCACGGCGCCCTCATGCGCCGCGCCGGTCACCAACACCATCGCCTCGTCGACAATGTGCTCGATGTCCAGCGCGAGCGGACGGCGCGGCTTGTTGACGATGGCCGCATCGAGCTGGCCGCCCGACACCAGGTCGATCAGGGTGTTGGTGTAGCCGTCGGCCACCTTGACGCTGACGTCAGGATATTGGCTCGAAAATACACCCAGGGTTTCCGCCAGCACGCCCTCGGTGATCGAAGCGATCAGGCCGATACTGACATGACCGCGGATCGCGCCGTCGTTACTGAGTAACTGCGCGTGCGCATTTGAAAAATCGCGCATGATCGGCAAAAATAGTTGATACATCTGCCGGCCCGCCGCCGTCGGCACCATCCCCCGCTTGCTGCGCTCGAACAAGCGCTGGCCAATCTGCTCTTCGAGCCTGGCGATCTGCATGCTCAGCGCAGGCTGCACGATGTTGAGCCGATGGGCGGCACCAGTCACCGTCCCTTCTTCGAAGAGGGAGATGAAATAATGGATCTGGCGAAATTCCATGTCGGGGTGCGGCAGACGCGCACGAAACTGTGAGGCGGGGTTCATCTTAACGCATGCGCAGCCCCGGGCGCGCCAAATGCTGCTTATACACAGCGTTACAGGCTGATTAAAGCTTGGGCGGCTGGACGCTTACGCTCCATGCGCGGATTGCACCGCTCATGCTGGCGCTGCACGACACGGCCAACAGCGCAGGATGCACCGGACCGTGGAAGTGTATTTTGTAAATAGGAATTGGAGCGCCTACCTGCAACCAACCACGCCGGGAGCCGCGTGCGCTTGGTAACTTACACGCCGAGCCGGTCGAGCACAGGCTCGAGCACACTGCGCATGCGCGCATAGCCGCGCCGGTTGGGGTGCAGACCGTCCTGGCTGTATTGCGCCGGCAGGCCGCCGGCGCCGTCGTCGAGCACCGAGTGGTAGTCGATCAGGGTGCAGCCGTACTGTCCGGCGACCTGGCGCAGCCAGGCATTGAGTTCGGCGATCCACGGCCGGCGGTCCAGATCCGGGGTCCACAGCGCCACCGCGGCGGGGGTGAGCAGGCCCAGCACCACGTCGATGCCGGCGGCTTTGGCCAGGCTGAGCATGGCGGTGATGTTTTGCTGGACCCGGCGCGGCGTGGTCGGGCCGGTTCTGCCGCCGATGTCGTTGGCTCCCGCCAGCAGGTGCACGGCGCGCGGGCGCAGGTCGATGACGTCGGACTGGAAGCGCAGCAGCATCTGCGGCGTGGTTTGGCCGGAAATCCCGCGGCACAGCCGCCCCGCCGTGAAAAGGCCGGGGTCGCCAAATTGCCACAGCTCGCTGATCGAGTCGCCCATGAAGACGATGCCGGGCGGCTGGCCGGAGGCGGTCGATGCGGCGTTGGCCTGCTGGTAGCGGCCCAGGTTGGCCCAGTCCAGTTCACGCAGCGTTCGCTCCGCCGCCGCGGCCGCCGCTTGCCGTTCGGGATCGAAAAGCAAGGCGGCCATGGCCGCGCTCAGCGGCGCGTCGGCCATCAGGGCCTCGATCGATTCGGCGATATCGGCCGGCGGCGGCGCTTCAAAAGAAGGGACTTGGTGGTCCATCTGCGGCATGCGGATCTCCGGGCTGTTATTGAACGGCCATCATAAGCCGCCGCCGTCGCCAGGGCAATGGCAGGCAGCCTCGAACCTGTGACGAATCACCTCACGATGGTTTGTTCTCGCCACGCCGGTAGCTGCCCGGCGAACTGCCGGTCCATGATTTGAAAGCGCGTTGAAAGCCGGCGCTTTCGGAAAACCCCAGCTTGTCGGCCAGTTCGGTGAGCGACATGGTGGTGGTGTTGAGATAGGTGATCGCCATGTCCCGGCGCAGCTTGTCTTTCAATGACTGAAACGTCGTCCCCTCCTTGGCCAGGTTGCGCTGCAGCGAGGCGGCCGACATGCACATGGCCTGGGCGGTAGCGTCCAGATCCGGCCAGCTGGGGCGGCTCTGGTGCAAGTGGCTGAGCACGCGGGCGCTGATCTCTTCGCGGTCGCGGCGCGGTACGATGAAGCGCGTTTGCGGGTCGGTCAGAAAGTCCAGCAAAGCACTTTCGTCGACGCGCACCAGGGCCTGCAATTGCGTCTTGTCGAACCAGATGGCGGAACAGGGCCGGCCGAAGCTGATCGGACCGGTGAAAAACTCGCTGTAGCTGGCAGCGTCGGGCGGCGCCGCAAAGGCGAAATCGAAGCGCGCCACCGGCAGGTTGCCGCCAACTAACCAGTCGAACAAGCGCCACAGCGAGCGCAGCATGAATTCGTGCACGAAGTGCCGTTCGGCCACCTGGGTATTGCAAAAACGCAGGGTGAGACCGGCCAGGCTGCCATCGGCCGCGAGCTCCAAGGTCATGTCGTCCTGCAGCACCCGAAACGTATTGGCAACCCGGGCGATGGTCTGGCGCAGGTCCTGGGCATGCAGCGACGATTGCGCCATCAAGGCATAACTGCCCCGTTTGAAAGGTCGCGAGAGCAGGCCGATGCACTCGTCATCGAGGGCCTCGCACAGGCGGCGAAACAGCGCCACATACTGGTCGGGCGTGACGCGCGCGCCGTCGACAAGCAGCAACTCTTCGGCGATGCCGGCCTGCTCCAGTGCACCGGCAACAGCGTGCGCGCGGGCCGGTTCCTCAGCCAGGCCGGACAGCAAGCCGCGCACAAAACTGATCGACACGGTGAGCGGCGTATGCGGACTGAGGGCGCGGTTCATCGGCAAGCGCGCGGCGCGCAGGCTGGCTGCTGCACAGTCTGCAGCGATACGGGAAACAAGTCGACGGCCATGCCGAATAAATCCTTTAAATCCACTATGTTATTCGGAAACAATAGCACAGTTGCGCGACGCTCGACACCTTCGGCGATCGCCCTCGAGGCCGTATTATTCGATGCCTTTTAACATTGAAACGCGGCGATTCGACATACCCGGGGACCGGCGGCATCGCTACCATTGGTCCTGATTTATTGCTATTCGTTATTTTACGAGACAACTGCGACAAAGATCGCGACGAAAGGTTTATCATGAATTGCACTTGCGCCAACCGCCGGCAGAACTTGTCGCGCACCGCCACCGCCATCGCCGTTTCCCTGCTCTGCTCTGCTGCCGCCCATGGCCAGACCATTAATCCCGACCAGGCGCCCGAGGCCAGCTCGCTGACCCGTGTCATCGTCACCGCCAACAAGCGCGAGCAAGCCTCCATCGACGTGCCGGCCTCGGTGTCCACCGTCAGCGCCGAGCGCCTGGCGCTGGGCGGCGCCACCCGCCTGGAAGACTTCGTCTCACAAGTACCCGGCCTGGCAGTCACCGCCATGACCCGCGGCCAGACCGTGGTCACCCTGCGCGGTATCGGCACCGGCGCCGCGCAAGCGGTACCGACCACCGCCCAGTACATCGACGACGCCCCGATCGGCTCGATCAACGCGTACGCGGCGGGCAGCAAGATCACCCCCGACCTCGATCCCAGCGACCTCCGAAGGGTGGAAGTGTTGAAGGGGCCGCAGGGCACGGCGTACGGCGCCGGTGCTGTCGGCGGCCTGGTGCGTTACGTGACGATCCCCGCCAACACGCGCACCTTCAGCGGCGTGGTGCAGGCCGGGGTCAACCAGATCGATGGCGGCGGCCAAGGCAATAATCTGCGCGCCGCACTGAACATTCCGATCACGCAGGACGTTCTGGGCATCCGCATCAGCGCTTTCGACCGCACCGAGGGCGGCTACATCGACAACCCGGTCAGCGGTCAGGACGGCATCAATGAAGCGCGCACCAAGGGTGGCCGCGTGGCCCTGGATTTGAAGATCAGCCAGGACTGGTCGCTGCGCGCCTGGGCGCTGACCCAGCAATTCAAGTCCGACGGCCTCGGTTCCGAAGACGTCACCGCCCCTTCCCTGACGCCTTTGAACCAGCCGATGCAGCGCATCTCGTACGTCAAGGAGCTGCAGGACATCAAGCTCGACGTGGCGAACATCACGCTGCGCGGCAAGCTGGGCGTTTTCGACCTTGTATCCTCGTCGACCTACCAGACCAGCAAGCTGCACCGCGTAAACGACAACACGGTCGGCAGTACCGGCCTGCTGCGCCTGCTGACGGGCCTGCCCGGACTGGGAGCGTATACCGACGCCCACATCGATACGCGCCGCGTGTCGCAGGAACTGCGCGCGCGTTCGGCAGCCTTTGAAGACAAGCTCGAGTATGAAGTGGGCCTGTTCTGGACCCGCGAGAACGATATGCTCGACTCGCAACTGCCACCGCCCTTCTTCTACGCCACCGGCAAGCCGATCACCGCTACGCCGCTCGGCAACGGCACCATCGGCTCGGCCTACAAGGAAATTTCTTACTTCGGCAACCTGAGCTACGCGATCACGCCGCAACTGTCGGCGCTGGCCGGTATCCGCCGCGCCAAAGACAATCAGCAGTTCGACCTCGACTACAAGGCCTCGGTGCTCTCTCCCGTGCCGGTGCGCCTGCTGCAGGATGTCGATCATGGCAAGACCACCTATATGGCCGGGATCAACTACAAGTTGCAGCCGGACACCTCTTTATACGGCCGCGCCGCTACCGGTTACCGCGCCGGCGGTCCCAGTGCGCTGCCGCCCGGCGCCCTGCCCGACGGCAAACTCTCCTTCGAGCCGGACACCCTCACCAGTTATGAACTTGGTTTCAAGTCGGCATTCCTGAACGGCAAGGCCTCGGTCGAAGCCGCCGTGTTCAGCACCAATTGGCAGGACATCCAGCTGATGGCCAATGCGCCGGCCCGGCCACCATTCACCTACACCAGCTTCAACTACGGCACCAACGGCGGTTCGGCCCGCAGCAAGGGCGCGGAAGCGACGTTTCTGTATTCTCCCGTCAACGCCTGGACCATGCGCGCCAACGCCGCCTACACCGACACCTATCTGACCAGCGCGGCGCCCGCGGTGGGTGGATTGAGCGGCGACGCCATGCCCTACATCCCGAAATGGAGCATGTCGGTCAGCGCCGAATACCGCTTCGCCATCGGCGCCGCGCAGTCGTGGATGGGCGGCTCCCTCGGCCGGGTCGGCGAGCGCATCTCCGATTACAGCTTGAAGAAGCCGTTGATGCTCGCCGGCTACAACAATCTGACCCTGAACGCCGGCGCGGACTGGAAAAACGTCCGGATCTCCTTGTATGGCAAAAACCTGACGAACGCGCGCGGCATCAACTTCGCCGGCCCGATCGCCGACCAGAGCGCTGCGAATCCCTATGGCAATCCATACACGGTCGCGCTGATCCAGCCGCGCACCTTCGGCGTCGACCTCAGCTACCGTTTTTAAGGTGTTCATGGAACGCACAACCATCTATGGCAAAGTCGCCGGTCTCGACGAGTCGGCGACCAGCGGCGCGCTGGCCTGGAAAGGCATTCCATTCGCCCGCGCGCCGGTCGGCGAGTTGCGCTGGCGCGCACCCGTCGAGCCGGACGGCTGGAGCGGCGTGCGCCCCGCGCGTGACTTCGGCCCGGCCTGCGTGCAGATCGGGAGGCTGTACGGGCCGGGACGCAATAATCGCTACGACCGCAGCATCGGCGAGTGCCTGGGACAAGTGACGGGGTCGGAAGACTGCCTGTATTTGAACATCTGGGCGCCCGCCACCGCCGAGGCGCCCCTGCCGGTGATCGTCTTCATTCACGGCGGCAGCAATATTACCGGCTATACCGCCGACCCCGTCTACGACGGCGCCCGCCTGGCAGTCACCGGCGGCGCCGTGGTAGTGACGGTAAATTACCGGCTCGGCATTTTCGGCTTTTTTGATTTGCCGCAGAAATTCGATAATGCTTCCGGCAATTTTGCCCTGCTCGACATCGTCGCCGCCTTGAAATTCGTCAATCGCAATATCGCCGCTTTCGGTGGCGATCCTGGCAACGTCACCCTGATGGGCCAGTCGGCCGGCGCCGTGAATATCTGGGCGCTGCTGACTTCACCGTTGCTGACCGCCGAGCCGGCGCTGGTGCAGCGCGCCCTGCCGATCAGCGGCAGCGTGGCGATGACGGCCGACCTGCCGCAGGGGTGCATGGGGGTGTTGCATCCACCGGCGCTGTACAGTGCCCAGGGCGCGGCCGTGCTGCGCGGCGCCTTGACGCGCGCCGGTGCGGCGACGCCGCAAAACAGCGGCGACTGGCTGCGCGCGCAAAGCGCCGAATCGCTGCTGCACGTGGTGCTGGAAGAGTTGACGCCGCTCGGCCTGGCCACTTCCGGGCCGATTGCGGACGGCCTTGTCGTCGCCGCCGCGCCGCTGGCGGCGATCCGCGCCGGGAATTGGCGCCGGGTCCCGCTGCTGGCCGGATTTACCCGCGACGAGGGCAAGCTGTTTCCCGCCATGCTGGCCCTGTCGCCGATGCTGGGGGGCGCGTCCGGCCGGCTGATCGACGACGCCACGGTGTTCGAGCTGCTGTATTGCGCCGACGCCGGGCGCAGCGCGCAAACCGCCCTCGATGCCTGGATACCGCCGCAACTGCTGCCCGCCGCGGCGCCTGTTACCGGTTTCAACGAACGCATGCGCCAGCTCGACGCGCTCTTGTTTCACCCGAACCGCGATGCCATGCTGGACGCCGTGCGCGCGCAGCAAGACCAGGTCTGGTTCTACCAGTTCGACTGGGATGAGGAGGCGCCGCCGTTCGACACGATCTACGGCGCCGCGCACGGTTTCGATGTACCCTTTCTTTTTGGAAATTTCGGCCCTTCCGTGTTCGCCACCGTCATCAATTCCAGCACCAACCAAGCCGGCCGGCTGGCGCTGTCGAATGCCATGATGCGCGCGGTCGGCGCGTTTGCCCGTCACGGCGACCCCAATCACGCCGCGCTCGGCACGCACTGGCCGGCCTGGCCGGCAATGCTTCACTTCGACGCCGATGACGCGCTTGCCGTCATTTCCGTCAGCGGAGCGCAGTCATGATTACCCTGTCCATCTTGCTGCTTTGCTGCGCTGCGTTGTCCGTATATCTGCTGGTCGCGCGTTTGTATTTGAGCGGCGCCGATCTGTCGGCCTTTGACGCCGACCGCGGCCAGCGTTTCGCCAGCGACCGCCCGGAAAGCCCCGCCATCGCTGCCGCCATGGCGCGGCTGACACCGTCGAACACGCCGCCGCCCGGCCTGAACAAGCAGCAGCGGCTGGCCTTCAAGCGCGACAAATTCAACCACATGTTCGATGATCTGCAGCAGGACGCCCGTTTTATCGCAGTCGCTGCCGGCGCCATCGGCGGCGAGTGGGTGCTGGCGCCCGGCGCCGATCCCGCCCGCCGCATGCTGTACATTCACGGCGGCGGTTTCGTGGTCGGCAGCCCGCGCAGCCATCGGCCCATCACCGCACGCATGTCCGCCGCGTGCGGCGGCGCCGTGTTCGCCGTCGATTATCGGCTGCTGCCGGAATACAAGCGCATCGACGGCATCGAAGACTGCCGCGCCGCTTATCGCTACGTGCTCGAACACGGGCCGTATGGCGCGGCTCCGGCGCAAAAGCTGTTTGTCGCAGGCGATTCGGCCGGGGGCAACCTCACCCTGTCGCTGCTTGCCTGGGCGCGCGATCAGGGTATGCGTGCGGCCGATGCGGCCATCGCCATCGCACCGCCCTCCGACGCCACCTGGTCCAGTCCGAGCATCTTGCGCAATGTCGATTCCGACTACATGCTGGGCCCGGCCATCCGCATCATCACGCGGCTGCCGCGCAGCCTGACCTTGTGGCTGAACTGGCTAAGCTCGGGCATCCGCCCGAATGATCCACTGATCTCGCCCGTGTTCGGCGACTTGTCCGGCCTGCCGCCGCTGCTGGTGCAGGTCAGCGAAACCGAGATGCTGTACGACGACGCCCGGCGCTACGTCAATCGCGCGCGCGCGGCCGGCTCGCAGGTAGCGCTGCAAAGCTGGAACCGCACCCTGCACGTCTGGCACATCTTTCACGCCGAACTGCCGGAAGCGGCCGAGGCGTTTGCAGAGATCGCCCGATTCATCGAACGCGTCGCCCCCACACACAAGGCCACTGCATGATCACTTCCACATTACATAATGAAGCGCCGCTCGACGCCGCCGCAGCAGCAGCAGCCGAACGCACGCCGCTGCGCGCGTGGTACTCGCTTGGCGTGCTCACCATCGTCACCCTGATTGCCTTCGTCGACCGCAACATCCTGCTGCTGCAGGCGGAAACCATCCGCAAGGTGCTGCACCTGTCGGACCTGCAACTGGGCTTTTTGCAAGGTACGGCGGTGGCGGCGTTCACCGCGCTGGCCACCTTCCCGCTCGGCTGGCTGGCGGACCGTTTTGACCGCCGCCTGGTACTGGCCGGCTGCGCCTTGTTCTGGAGTGCGGCGGTGGTCGGCTGCGGCATGGCGCAAACCTACGAACAGCTTTTGCTCGCCAGCGCAATGGTCGGCGCCGGCGAGGCGGGCCTGGTGCCGATCGCCTACGCGATGATTCCGGACATGTTCGGCGAAAAGAAGCGCCAGGTGGCCAATTCCGTGTTTGCGCTGGCATCGATGAGCGCCACCTCGCTTGCCATGGCGCTGTGCGGGCAGGTGATCGGCATGGTCGACAGCCTGCGCCCCGGACTGCCGGCCGGCTTGCAGCTGCTCGAATCCTGGCGGCTGAGCTTTTTCGCCGTGGCCGTCCCAGGGCCGGTGCTGGTGCTGATGATCGCCACCATCTACATGCGCCGCCGCGCGCCTCGCGCCAATGTCGAAACGGCGCAACCCGGCGCCATCGCCAAGCTGGGCCAGAACGTGACCGCTCTGCTGCCCCATTTGAAGGCCAACCGGCGTACCTTCGGTTTTTTCACGGCCGGCTTGTTCTGCGCCCTGTTCGGCTTTGCCGCCATCGGCAGCTGGCTGCCGGTAATTTACCTGCGCAACCATGGCGTCTCGGCCAAGGACCTGGGCGCCGCGCTCGGCGTCATTGCGCTGGTGGCGGTGCTGTTCGGTTTCCCCGTCAGCATCTACGGCACCCGCTATTTTCGCAAACGAATCGGCGACGGCGTGAATATTCGCTCGCTGTGGCTGACCTGCGTGCTGGCCGTGGTCGCCATCGCCCTGATGGTATTCGCCACCAGCGCGCGGCAGATGTTCATCATCCATGGCGCCTACCTGGTCACCCTGACCGCGGCCCTGCTGGTGTATCCGACCACCTTGCAGGCTATGGCGCCCAGCCACCTGCGGGCGCGCAGCGTTGCGCTGATCGGCATGATCGCCTCCTGCGGCAGCGCCATCGCGCCGCCGGTCACGGGTTTTGTGTCGGACCATATGAAAGGCAA
>JAQGNM010000423.1 GCA_028291845.1 Massilia sp.
AACATGGGGTGGGTGGGCGCGCGGGGGCGCCGGCGCCTTTGGCGCTGCATCGGATGCCGTTTTGGCATTGCCGGCCATTATTGTAGTGCGCCGCAGCGTGTCTCGATAACACGAAAAAAAACCTGAAGGGCTTGCGCCATTCAGGTTTTTTTTGCAACGTATTACGACGATTTGTTCTGGTGCGGCTGGCAGGAATTGAACCCACGACCCCTTGGTTCGTAGCCAAGTACTCTATCCAGCTGAGCTACAGCCGCTTGAGCATGCATTCTAGCAGTGTCGTCTTGTTTCCGGAAGACCAAAATTTCTGATCGCGGAGCAAAACGGTGTTGCCTGGTGTGCCGTTGCGCTGCTTTGCATCGGTACCGGAGCGCTTGCAACTCCGAAGAAGCAGCATTGTACTGGCGGCCTGCGATCTTGTCCAGAGCGGATATTATTCGGATGGCGCATCGGCCAAAGATATTCCCGGGCCGGCCATTCCGGCGCGCGCTTCTGGTAAATTATCAGCCTGATCATCAAGGGAGTTGCGTTACATGACCATCATCACGACCGTCGAGGATTTGCGCGTTCTGGCGAAAAAGCGGGTACCGCGCATGTTCTACGATTACGCCGATGCCGGCTCGTGGACCGAATCGACCTACCGCGCCAACGAAGCCGATTTCGCCAAGATCAAGTTCCGCCAGCGGGTGGCCGTCAACCTGGCCGACCGCAGCCTCAGAAGCACCATGATCGGCCAGGACGTGGCGATGCCGGTAGCGCTGGCGCCGACCGGTCTGACCGGCATGCAGCACGCCGACGGCGAAATCCTCGCCGCCCGCGCCGCCGAGGCGTTCGGCGTGCCGTTCACCCTGTCGACCATGAGCATCTGCTCGATCGAAGACGTCGCCGCCAACACCACAAAGCCGTTCTGGTTCCAGCTGTACGTGATGAAGGACCGGCCCTTCATCGAGCGCCTGATCGAACGGGCGCGCGCCGCCAAGTGCTCGGCGCTGGTGCTCACGCTCGACCTGCAGGTGCTGGGGCAGCGCCACAAGGACATCCGCAACGGCATGACGGCGCCGCCCAAGCTGACCCTTGCCAACATCGCCAACCTGGCCACCAAGCCGGCCTGGTGCCTCGGCATGCTGGGCACCAAGCGGCGCTTTTTCGGCAACATCGTCGGCCATGCCAGTGCCGTCTCCGACATGTCGTCGCTGTCCTCGTGGACCTCGCAGCAGTTCGATCCGGCCATGTCGTGGGCCGATGTCGAATGGGTCAAGCAGAGGTGGGGCGGCAAGCTGATCATCAAGGGCATCATGGACCCGGCAGACGCCCGCCTGTGCGTCGACAGCGGCGCCGACGCGCTGATCGTGTCGAACCACGGCGGCCGCCAGCTCGACGGCGCGCAATCGAGCATCGAAGCGCTGCCGGCAATTGTCGACGCCGTCGGCAGCCAGATCGAAGTGCACATGGACGGCGGCGTGCGCTCCGGCCAGGACGTGCTGCGGGCGCGCGCGCTGGGCGCCAAGGGCGTGTATATCGGCCGGCCTTTTCTGTACGGCCTGGGCGCCGGCGGCGAGGCGGGGGTGCGCAAGTGCCTGGAGATCATCCGCAACGAACTCGATGTGACGATGGCGTTTTGCGGATTGCGGGATATTGAGAAGGTGGACAAGAATATTCTGCTGCCGGGGACGTATTAGAAGGGGGGACTGGCGACGCGCGAAGGCGCGGTGCCTGTCCCAACTTCGATCTGAAGCACATCAAACTTTCGGCCGGTATTGGCAGCACTCACCGCCGTGGTCCACCGGCATGGGACAGGCACACTTCGGTGCCAGTCCCCCTGCTGCATCCCGCGCTGCTGCTCAAACAGGTGTGATGAGCGGCAGCCCCGCAAAATACGCCACCAGATTATCCAAGGTCAGCTGCCCCATCGCGTGGCGCGTCTCCACCGTCAGGCTGCCGATGTGAGGCGTGAGCACGGTGTTGGGGAGGGCGCACAGGGGCGCCGGCACGTCCGGCTCGTCGTCGAACACATCCAGCGCCGCCGCGCCCAGCCTGCCGGCCGACAGCGCCGCCACCAGCGCCGCTTCGTCGACCAGCGCGCCCCTGGCGATATTGACCAGCACGCCCTGCGGACCGAGCGCCGACAGCACCTCGGCATTGACGGCGTGGCGGGTGGCGCTGGTTGCAGGCGCGCTTAAAATCAGGTAGTCGCTGCGTGCCGCCAGTTCGAGCAGGGACTGCGCACGCGGGGTGGCGATGCCGTCGATGGCGCGCGGCTGGTAATAGGCGATCTCCATGCCGAACGGCGCCAGGCGCGCGGCGACGGCCTGGCCGATACGGCCGAAGCCGAAAATGCCGGCGGTCTTGCCGCGCAGGCCGTGCGCCGGCTGCAGGCGTTCGCCCGCGGCCCAGTCGCCGCGCCGCACGTAGGCGTCCATCGCCGGCAGGCGCCGCTGCGCCGCCAGCAGCAGCAGCACGGCCAGGTCGGCGACGTCGTCGGTCAGCACGCCGGGCGTATTGGTGACCTTGATGCCGCGCGCGGCCAGCGCCGGCAGGTCGATCTTGTCGAGGCCGACGCTGTTGACCACCACCACCTCCAGGCGCGGCAGGCGGGCGATCAGGCCGCCGTCCAGGCCGATCGGCCCCACCGTCCACACCGCGCGGATGCACGCGCCGACGGCGTCGATCATGCTGTTCTGATGCGCCGCCGCCTGCTGCCACACATGGTGGCACTCGAACTGCTGCTCCAGTTGCGACATGACGGCCGTCGAGGGGCTTTTGGCAAAAACCAGAACGTCGGGTTTGGACATGATGAGTCAGGGGTGGACGGCTAGGGTGAATGACGATTATAGGCCGCCTGGCGATGGCTGCTTGGATGGCGCCGGCGCCGCGCTCCTGCTCAGCACCACGTCGATCGCCTTGGCCGCCGGCACCATGCTCTCCTTGGCGTGGTGCGCCAGCGGGATCAGCGGATTGCATTCGGGGTAGTAGCCGGCGATGCAACCGGCCGGAACCGAATACTCCGTCACCCGCAGGCCGTCGACCCGGCGCGCCACGCCGTCGTTCGAGGGCGTGCTGGCGCTGACCAGGTCGCCCTCGGCAAAGCCCAGCCGGTCCATGTCGCTCCTGGCCATGAACAGCACCATGCGGGTGCCTTTGACGCCGCGAAAACGGTCGTCATTGCTGTAAATGGTGGTATTGAACTGGCCGTCCGAGCGCACCGTGAACAGGCGCAGCACGCCGGCGCCGTCGGCGGGCATGTCGGCATCGACCTCGAGCGACTCGGGCACCATGAACATCGCCTTGCCCTTGGGCGTCTCCCATTTGCGCTTCGAGGCGGCCACCGGTTTTCTGAAGCCGCCCGGCGTCCACATGCGTTCGTTAAACTGCTTGAAGATGTCCGGGAAGGTCTGTTCGATGGCGTCGCGGATGCGCGAATAGTCGGCCACCCAGGCGTCCCAGTCCAGCTTCGGCAGCGCCGGCAACAGCGCCTTGGCGATGCCGGCGACGATGGCCGGTTCCGACAGCAGGGTGGCGGCGGCCGGTTCGATGCGCCCGCACGAGCCGTGCATGCAGCCGGTGCTGTCCTCGATCGTCACGCTTTGCGCCACGCCGCCCTGGCGGTCGATCTCGGTGCGGCCCACGCAC
>JAQGNM010000424.1 GCA_028291845.1 Massilia sp.
GCCATCGAGGACCGCCGCAACGAGGACCGCTTCGACTTCATCGAGTGGACCAAGAAGGCATTCAAGAATGTCGATGTGATCCCGCCGGGGAACGGCATCCTGCACCAGATTAACCTGGAGCGCATGAGCCCCGTGGTGCAGGTCGGCGGCGGGATCACATCGACATTCTTGAATGCCTTCTTGGTCCACTCGATGAAGTCGAAGCGGTCCTCGTTGCGGCGGTCCTCGATAGCACGGTTTTTAGTGAAGGCGTCGGGATCGAAGCCGCCGCATTCGACGGCCAGCGAATGGTCGACCACCAGCTGGGTCGGCACCACCGGATTGACCAGGGTCGGATCGCCCCCTTGCGCGGCGATGGCGTCGCGCAGGCCGGCCAGGTCCACCAGGGCGGTCTGGCCGAGAATGTCATGGCAGACCACGCGCGCCGGAAACCACGGGAAATCGAGGTCGCGGCGACGCTCGACCAGTTGACGCAGCGACGCCGCCAGCGTCTCCGGGTCGCAGCGGCGCACCAGGTTTTCAGCCAGCACGCGCGAGGTGTACGGCAGCTTGTCCCAGGCGCCCGCCTCGATGGCGTCGACCGCTTCGCGCGCGTCGAAGTAATCGAGAGCGGTGCCCAGCAAGGGTTTGCGGTGCAATGTATTCATAGTGTTTACCACGTTTGTTGAGATTTACTTGCGCTCGGCCAGCGGGGTGAACGACAGGTCCTCGGGACCGACGTAGTTGGCGCTGGGGCGGATGATCTTGTTGTCGATGCGCTGCTCGATCACGTGGGCCGACCAGCCGGAGGTGCGCGAGATGACAAACAGCGGCGTGAACATCGCCGTCGGCACCCCCATCATGTGGTATGAGACCGCCGAAAACCAATCCAGGTTCGGGAACATTTTTTTCACTTCCCACATCACCGTCTCGAGGCGCTCGGCGATGTCGAACATCTTGGTCGATCCCGCCTCGATCGACAGCTGGCGCGCCACTTCCTTGATGACCACGTTGCGCGGGTCGGACACGGTGTAGACAGGGTGGCCGAAACCGATCACCACTTCCTTGTTGTCGACCCGGCGGCGGATATCGGCTTCCGCCTCGTCGGGGTTCTCATACCGCTCCTGGATTTCCAGCGCCACTTCGTTGGCGCCGCCGTGTTTCGGGCCGCGCAGCGCGCCGATGGCGCCGGTAATGGCCGAGTGGATGTCGGAACCGGTGCCGGCCACCACGCGTGCGGTAAAAGTCGAAGCATTGAACTCATGTTCGGCGTACAGGATCAGCGAGGTGTGCATCGCCTTGACCCAGGATTCGGACGGCTTTTCGCCGTGCAGCAGGTGCAGGAAGTGGCCGCCGATCGAATCGTCGTCGGTCTCCACCTCGATGCGCTTGCCGTTGTGGCTGAAGTGGTACCAGTACAGCAGCATCGAGCCGAACGAGGCCATCAGGCGGTCGGCGATGTCGCGCGCGCCCGGCACGTTGTGGTCGTCCTTCTCCGGCAGGGTGCAGCCGAGCACCGAGCAGCCGGTACGCATCACGTCCATCGGGTGCGCGGCGGCCGGCAGCGCTTCCAGCGCGGCTTTCACCGATTGCGGCAAACCGCGCAGTCCCTTCAGCTTGGTTTTATAGGCGCGCAGTTCGGCGGCGTTGGGCAGCTTGCCGTGCACCAGCAGGTAGGCGATTTCTTCGAATTCGCTGGTGGTGGCGACATCGAGAATGTCGTAGCCGCGGTAGTGCAGGTCGTTGCCGGTCTTGCCCACCGAGCAGAGCGCTGTGTTACCGGCAGCGACGCCGGACAGGGCGACGGATTTTTTTGGCTTGAAGGCGACTGCGTCTTTGCTGCTGCTTGCTTGGGTCATGCTTTGATCTCCTGAAAATTGAATCTATTTCTTGGAATTTATTTCTCTTTGCCCTGGGCGAACAGGGAATCGAGTTTTTGCTCGTAGTCGTGGTAGCCCAGGTAATCGTACAGCTCCATGCGGCTCTGCATGGTCGGCACCACGCTCTTCTGGGTGCCTTCGGCGCGCAGGGTTTTATAGAAATTCAGCGCGGCCGCGTTCATCGCGCGATACGCTCCGCAGCAGTACAGCGCGATATCGACATTGTGGGCGCGCAGTTCGTCGAGCGTGAACATGGGGGTGGCGCCAAATTCGGTGAGGTTGGCCAGAATCGGCACCTTGACGGCGGCGCGCACCTGGCTGTACTGCTCCAGCTGGGTGATCGCTTCCGGGAAAATCATGTCGGCGCCCGCTTCCACGTAGGCACACGCGCGGTCGATGGCGGCGTTCAAGCCTTCCACCGCCAGCGCGTCGGTTCTCGCCATGATGACGAAGTTTTCGTCGTGGCGCGCATCGACTGCCGCCTTGATGCGGTCGACCATCTCGCCGGTGGAGACCACCTCTTTGCCGGGACGGTGGCCGCAGCGCTTGGCCGAGACCTGGTCTTCCATGTGCACGGCGGCGACGTCGGCGCGGATCATGTGGCGGATGGTGCGGGCGATGTTGAACGCGCCACCCCAGCCGGTGTCGATATCGACCAGCAGCGGCAGGCCGCAGGTGTCGGTGATGCGCTGGGCATCGGTGATGACGTCGTCGAGGGTGCTGATGCCAAGGTCGGGAAAGCCCAGCGAATTGGCGGCCACGCCGCCGCCGGACAGGTAGATCGCCTTGTAGCCGGACTGCTCGGCCATGCGGGCGGTGTAGGCGGTGATGGTGCCGACCACCTGCAAGGGCGATTCCTCAAGCACGGCGCGGCGGAACATCGCGCCTCGGGATTCTCTCATCAGTATTCTCCTATGTGATCGTAATTAAACTGAACACGTAACTGCAAGGCGCGTGCCATGCCTGTCAGCGCGCACGGCATACATAATACGCTTTGAAATCAAGCACTAAGCAATTTCGACTGAGCCCCGCGATGTTTCATTTATCGTTCCAATTTCACTTAAAATGAAACATGAAACAGGTCTGATGTAAAATCGTGGCATGGCCTATGCTCCCGCTACTGAAGATCTCGACCGCCCCGTCATCTGGACGGTATCCGTCTCGCGCCTGTCCGAGCTGTTTCGCGACATCACGCTCGAGTACGACCACCTGGCCACCATCGAGCCGATCAATCTCGGTTTCGACGATGCCGCCCGCCACATCCGCGAGCGCATGGCGAGCGAGCGCTGCGATGTGGTGATCGCCGCCGGCTCGAATGCGGCCTATCTCAAAGGGCGGCTGTCGGCGCCGGTGGTGGTGGCCAAGGCCAGCGGCTACGACATGATGGAAGCGCTGGCGCGCGCCCGCAAGGTCGCTGAGCATATCGGCGTGATCAGCTACCAGTCGCCGCTGCCGGCGCTGGCCGAATTCTCCGATACCTTCGGCGCGGCGATTTTCCAGCGCACCTACGTCACCGAGCAGGATGCGCGCGACCGCATCCGTGAACTCAAGCTGGCCGGCGTCACCGCCATTGTCGGCGCCGGCCTGATCACCGACCTGGCCGAGGAAGCGGGACTGACCGGCATATTTGTCTACTCGGCCGCCTCGATCCGCCAGGCCTTCGACGATGCGCTGGAGGTGGCGCGCCAGGGCGCCGTCGACGCCAGGCGCAGCCGCCGCACGACGCTGACCGACACCCAGCGCGCCCGCCACGGCTTGAACGATTTAAAAGGGGACTCGCCCGCCATGGAGCAGCTGCGCCAGGCGGTGGTACTGTTCGCCAAATCGCCGGCCACCGTGCTGATCGAGGGAGAAACCGGCACCGGCAAGGAACTGGCGGCGCAGGCGATTCACCGCGAGAGTCCCAGGAGCATGGGCGCCAACCGTCCTTTCGTGGCGGTGAACTGCGGCGCGGTGGCCGAATCGCTGCTGGAATCCGAACTGTTCGGCCACGAGGAAGGCGCGTTCACCGGCGCGCGCCGCGGCGGCCATGCCGGGCTGTTCGAGGCGGCCAACCATGGCACCCTGTTCCTCGACGAGATCGGCGAAATGCCCCTGCCCCTGCAAACGCGCCTGCTGCGCGTGTTAGAGGAGAGAGAGGTGATGCGGGTCGGCGGCACCCGGCCGATCGCCGTCAACGTGCGGGTGATCAGCGCCACCCACTGCGACCTGGAGGCGCGCGTGCGCGAGGGGCGCTTTCGGGCCGACCTGTACTACCGCCTGGCCGTGCTGCGCCTGCGGATACCCGCCCTGCGCGCGCGCAGGATCGACGTGACGCCGCTGGCCGAATGGTCGCTGAAACATGCGCTGGCGGAGCTGGGCGCGCGGCCCCATCCGAATCTGCACGCCGAAATCAAGGCCTGCGCGGGACTGCTGGAGCGCTACGACTGGCCCGGCAATGTGCGCGAACTGAGGAACGTCATGCAGCGACTGGCCCTGTACCTGGCGGCCGAACCGCTGCAGGCGCTGACCCAGGCGTTTGTATTGAAGGTGGCGCCGGAGCTGGGCAAGTCCGCGGTTGCGGCGCCCGTGGAGGAATCGCTGCACGAAGTCATGGCGCGCTTCGACGGCCGCCGCGACGAGGCGGCGGCCTATCTGGGCATCAGCCGCACCACCCTGTGGCGCAAGCTGAAACAGGGCGCATAAAAATATTCAAGGCGACCTGCATCCGCAGCGGGTGCTGGCGGGTAGTACCGGTAGCGGCGCTGAAACCAGCGCCGCATTCAACCCACAGGAGAATCCCATGAATCACGCCTTGCCCGCCCTTCTCATCCTCGCCACCTCGCTCGCCGCCTGCACCAGCATGGCGCCGAAAAGCAGCTACACCCAGGACAGCCTGCCCGACGCCGTCAAGGTCCCGGCAGGTAACGTGGTCGCCATGGAGACGCGCGCCAAGGGCGAGTTGACCTACGAATGCAAGGACAAGGCAAACATGCCGGGGCAGGTCGAGTGGACCTTCGTCGGGCCGAAGGCGGACCTGATGGACCGCGCCGGCAAAGCGGTCGGCAAATACTATGGCCCGCCGGCGACCTGGGAAGCGATGGATGGCTCGAAGGTAAGCGGCGCGCAGGTGGCGGTGGCGCCGTCCGGCCCCGGCGACATCCCCTATCAGCTGGTCAAAGCCAATCCGGCGATGGGCAGCGGCGCCATGACGGGCACCACCTATATCCAGCGCGTGGCCCTGCAGGGCGGCGCGGCGCCTGCCGCCGGCTGCACGCCCGAGACCCGCGGCCAGCGCACGGTGGTGATGTACCAGGGCGATTACATCTTCTGGAAAGCGGCTTGATATAAATACATGCTAGGATCGCTGGCACGATTCCTAGCTCATCTTTAACGGACCGCCTTTTGCCAGATCACGCCTCTCTCGACAGCGCATTCGATTACGAAGCCGCCCTGCACGCCTGCGCGCGCGGCGACCAGTCGGCCCTGCGCCGCCTGTACGACCAGGAGGGCAGCCGCCTGCTGGGCGTGGCCCGACGGATTGTGGTCGATGCCGCGCTGGCCGAGGACATCGTGCACGACGCTTTCATTAAAGTGTGGACGGCGGCCGGCAGCTACGATCCGCTGCGCGGCGCTGCGCGCGGCTGGATCTACACGATCACCCGCCACCTGGCCCTGAACGCCGTGCGCGGCAAGCAGCGCGAGGTGGCGGTCGACGACGACACCGCCGTCGCCCTCGATGCCAAGGTATCGATGGAGCGCTGGGCCGAGGTGGCCGACACGTTTGCCTTTCAAAGCAGCCCGGGTCAAATCGGCCGCTGCCTCGAACAGCTCGAACCGGTGCGCCGCAACTGCCTGCTGCACGCCTACGTCGACGGCCTGTCGCACAGCGAGATCGCGGCGAAGGTCGACGCCCCCATGGGCACCGTCAAGTCATGGATCAAGCGCAGCCTGGCTACTTTAAAAGTGTGTTTGTCATGAGCGTCGATTTCAACCACGGAGACCTGCAGGACCTGGCCGGCGAGTACGTGCTGGGCACCCTGTCGCCCGCGGCGAAGCTGGAAGTCGAGCAGCGCCTGCTGCTCGATCCGGCGCTGCGCCTGGCGGTACAGCGCTGGGAAGCCGACCTGCTGCCGCTGACGGCGCTGGTCGAACCGGTGGCGCCGTCAAACCAGCTGTGGCGTCGCATCGAACAAAGCAGCGCGCCGGCGCGGGCGAAAAAACCGTCGATGTGGCAAAGCCTGGGCCTGTGGCGCATGCTCACTGCCGGCTCGATGCTGGCCAGCGCCGTGCTGGCGGTGACCCTGGCCGGCCGCATCGGTGACGGCGCGGCGAAACCGCAGTACATGGTGGTGCTGGTGGCGCCGCAGGACAAGGCGCCGGGTTACGTGGTACAGGCGAGCAGCACGCGCGAATTGAATCTGGTGCCGCTCAACGCCGCCGCGGTGCCGCCGGATAAATCGCTGCAGTTCTGGACCAAGGCCGATGGCTGGAAGGGGCCGGTGTCGCTGGGATTGGTGAAACCTGGGCAGACGATTACGATTCCTCTGGACGCGCTGCCGAATATTCAGCCCAATCAGCTGTTCGAGTTGACGCTCGAACCGGTGAATGGATCGCCGCTGAACAAACCGACCGGGCCGATTCAGTTTATTGGGCGGGCGGTGAAGGTGATGTGAGGCACTCGCCATGTGCGATTGCGCAGGCCTCGAAGCAGGGGTCAGGCTCGCAGCGCCAGACCCCGGTGCTGTCGGCGCCAACTAAAAAACCCGCCGGACTTGCGTCCGGCGGGTTTTGTTTTTGCTGCAAGCGTTTATTCGATCTCGACCGTCTCAGGCGGCAAGGTCGGCGGCGGCAGCGAATCCCCTTCCGGGAACTCGATCAGCACTTCGTCCTTGTCGTTCAAGTCGACCACGATCTTGCCGCCGTTGACCAGGCGGCCGAACAACAGCTCGTCGGCCAGCGCCTTGCGGATCATGTCCTGGATCAGGCGGGACATCGGCCGGGCGCCCATCTGCGGATCGAAACCCTTCTTGCCGAGGAACTTGCGCAGCTTCTCGGTGAAGATCGCCTCGACTTTCTTCTCGTGCAACTGCTCTTCCAGCTGCATGAGGAACTTGTCGACCACGCGCATGATGATTTCTTCATCGAGTGCGCGGAAGCTGATGACCGAATCCAGGCGGTTGCGGAATTCCGGCGTGAACATCCGCTTGATCTCGGCCATTTCGTCGCCGGTCTCGCGCTTGTCGGTGAAGCCGATGGTGCGCTTTTGCAGGCTTTCCGCACCGGCATTGGTGGTCATGATGATGATCACGTTACGG